>NZ_JALW01000020.1:0-141143 GCF_000710795.1 Enterobacter sp. T1-1
CCGCCGCATCGGCATCCGCCTGTACGCCGCCGGTTTTTTTCGCTTCACCTTCGCGGCCGCGCAGCCACCAGGCGACACCCAGCAGCGTGGCGGTAAACAGCAGGAAGACGAAGTTAGGCATGCCGGGGATCAGGCCCAGCAGGCCAATCACGCCTGCCGCCAGTACAATCACGCGCGGAGAGGTAAACAGCTGGCCCACCATCTGCTCGCCCACATCCTGATCGTTGGCAACGCGGGTCACCACCACGCCAGCCGCGGTGGAGATCACCAGACCCGGGATCTGTGCCACCAGACCATCACCGATGGTCAGCAGGGTATAAGTCTCACCGGCTACGCCCACGGACATGTCGTGCTGCATCACGCCGATCACCAGGCCACCAATAATGTTGATCGCCATAATCAGCAGCCCGGCGATGGCATCGCCACGCACAAACTTACTTGCACCGTCCATCGAACCGTAGAAGTCCGCCTCCTGCGTCACCTCTTTACGGCGGCGTTTGGCTTCCTCTTCGCCGATCAGTCCGGCATTAAGATCGGCGTCAATCGCCATCTGCTTGCCCGGCATCCCGTCGAGAGAAAAGCGCGCGCCCACTTCTGCAATACGTCCGGCACCCTTGGTGATCACCATAAAGTTGATGATGATCAGAATGATGAACACGATGATACCAATGGCGAAATTACCGCCCACCAGGAAGTGGCCGAAGGCCTCCACCACCTGACCCGCGGCTTCCGAACCGGTATGGCCGTTCATCAGGATCACGCGCGTTGAGGCGACGTTAAGCGCCAGACGCAGCAGGGTGGAGAACAGCAGCACCGTCGGGAACGCCGAGAACTCCAGCGTGTTCTGGGTAAACATCGCGACCAGCAGGATCATGATCGACAGCACGATGTTGAAGGTAAACAGCAGGTCCAGCACAAAGGTCGGCAGCGGCAGGATCATCATCGCGAGGATGGTCATGATCAGTACCGGCCCGGCCAGCACCTGCCACTGGGTTTCCTTCATGTTGGGTAATCGTAATTTGGTGGCGATATTGGCCATCACTCTCTACTCTCTTGTGCAAAATCCATCCCCGCCGGAACGGGAAGATCTTTAGGTGTCAGCGGACGTAAGCCATAGCCCTTACGCCAGCGCTTAAGGCCATAAACCCAGGCCAGCACTTCCGCCACCGCGCTGTACAGCTCGGCGGGAACCGGTGTGCCGGGGTCACAGTGGCGATACAGGGCGCGCGCCAGCGGCGGCGCCTCAAGCATGGGGACCCGGTTCTCTTCGGCCAGTTCGCGGATGCGCAGGGCGATGAGCCCGCTACCGCTGGCAACCACCATCGGCGCGCCCATGGCGCCTTCCTGGTATTTCAGGGCGACCGAATAGTGTGTCGGGTTATTCACCACCACGTCAGCGGTGGGGACATCGCTCATCATTCGCTGCTGCGCCATCTGACGCTGCAGCTGGCGAACCTTACTTTTAATCAGCGGGTCGCCTTCCTGATTTTTGAATTCGTCTTTGATTTCTTTCAGGCTCATGCGCAGCTTTTTGAAGTTGCTCCAGAGCTGGTACACCACGTCGAACACCACCATCGGGATCAGCGATAAAATAATGACCAGCATGCAGCCCATCAGCAGGGCACTGATATCGCCCAGCGCCATGCGCAGCGGTTCATACATCAGGCTGATAAACTTCCCTTTGTTGAACCACAAAAAC
This sequence comes from Enterobacter sp. T1-1, assembly GCF_000710795.1. Lineage (NCBI taxonomy): Bacteria > Pseudomonadati > Pseudomonadota > Gammaproteobacteria > Enterobacterales > Enterobacteriaceae > Enterobacter > Enterobacter sp. T1-1. The sequence goes on from NZ_JALW01000020.1 coordinate 1,700, forward strand.
AGCCCGCCGCCGATGCCCGCAAGCGTTACCTTCAGAATGCTTTTCACCATCTCGGACACCATCTGCCCGGAAAACAGGCGTTTGATGCCGCTGATCGGATTGAGCTTTTTGACGTTAAATTTGAGAGCCTTGGCGCTCATATTCAGGCCGCCAATCAGCGACGGCGTGGCGACGGCGGTCAGAAACAGGCCACCGACGAACGGCAGCAGCGCCAGAAACGCCATCCCAAGAAGCGATCCGGCGTGATGCAGCATCTGCTGCGGATCGCTGACTAACAGCCGGTCAAACGTTAAGCCGTTATGCAGCAGATGCTGCAGCTGTTTTGCCAGCCAGCCGCCCGCCACCAGCAGTAACCCCCAGCCTGCCAGCAGCATCAGGACGCTCGTCAGCTCGCGCGATCGGGGAACCTGTCCCTCTTCGCGCGCTTTTTGCTTTCGGTGGGGGGTGGGGTCTTCTGTTTTTTCGCTGTCGTTTTGTTCTGACATGACGTTTGCCCGGCGGGATTAGAAGCCGAGTGACTCCAGCAGGTCGTCCACCTGCTCCTGAGAGGCCACAATGCCTTCGGCGCGGGCATCGATCTGCGGACCGTTCTTCAGATGCGCGTCACCGGTGGCGGCGCTGGCGTCGCGCTCGCTCATGTTTTCCACCAGCACGCTGATAAGCTCTTTCTCAACGGTCTCAATCACATGCATCAGGCTTTGCAGCACCTGTCCGGTGAGATCCTGGAAGTCCTGCGCCATCATGATTTCGGTCAGCTGGCGGTTGGTCTGCTGGGTCTTCTCCGGCACGTCGTGCAGGAAGGCGCGGGTGGCTTTGACCAGCTCGCGGGCATCCTCCAGCGGCTGCGGGTTTTCAAACCAGGCATCCCAGCGCGCGCTCAGCGCAGTGGCGTTATCGCTCAGCCCTTCCTGCAGAGGGCGCGCCACTTCCACGCTGGTCAGCGCGCGATCGGCGGCCTGCGAGGTCTTGCCGACCACGTAGTTCAGGCGGTCGCGGGTGTTCGGAAAAGCGTCGGCGACTTCCATAATCGCCTGTTCCAGACCGAGGTTGGCCATGCTGTCGCGCAGCAGACGGGTCAGTTGTCCGATGCGAACAAAAATCTCTGTGGCGTTATCCGCCTGCATATTTAACGGGGAGTTCATAAGCGTTACCCGAGTTTTTCAAAGATTTTGCCAAGCTTTTCTTCCAGCGTGGCGGCGGTAAACGGCTTAACGATGTAACCATTGGCCCCCGCCTGCGCGGCAGCGATGATGTTCTCTTTCTTTGCCTCAGCGGTCACCATTAGCACCGGCAGCTTTGCCATGGTGGCATCGCTGCGAATGGTTTTCAGCAGCTCCAGACCGTCGATGTTTGGCATGTTCCAGTCGCTGACGACGAAATCAAAACCTCCGGCACGCAGCTTGTTTAGCGCGTCCTGACCGTCTTCGGCCTCGTCAATGTGCTTGTAGCCCAGATCCTGCAGCAGGTTACGTACGATGCGTCGCATGGTGGCGAAGTCGTCCACCACCAGAAAACGCAAATTTTTATCCGACATGGGGGGTATCTCCTGAATGTGAGTCGGTTTTGGATGAATTATGTTTATGGAAACTGTCCAGTAGGCACTGGCTGATATCGTCGAGGTCGACGACCTTCTTCGCCGCGCCCAGCGCAATCGCCTCGCGCGGCATGCCGAACACCACGCAGGTGGCTTCGCTCTGCGCGAGGGTAAACGCCCCGGTCTGGCGCAGATGCAGCAGGCCGCGCGCGCCGTCCGCGCCCATGCCGGTCAGCAGGGCGGCGCTGGCATGCTTGCTGGCCTGACGTGCCACGGAGTCAAACAGCACATCCACTGACGGACGATGACGATTCACCGGTGGGGCATCGCTGAGCCGGACCCGGTAGCCGTTGTCCTGACAGATAACCTCCATATGACGATCGCCCGGGGCAATCAGGGCGGTACCTGGCCGCACCGGTTCGCCATCCTGCGCTTCACGCACGGCAATCTGGCACAGCGAGTCAAGCCGTTGGGCGAAGGAGTAGGTGAAACCGGCGGGCATGTGCTGGGCAATCACAATCCCCGGCGTGCTGACCGGCAGCGGTATCAGCACCCGACGCAATGCCTCCGTGCCGCCGGTAGAGGAGCCGATAGCGATGAGGCTCTGCTGGCGCACGGGGATCCCGGCGAGCACCGGTCTGGCGTCGGGGGTATGTTGCGCCAGCTTCGCGCGGGCGGCGACGCGGATCTTCTCCACCACCAGCTGGCTCCAGCTGTCGATATTCTCTGCGCCGCGATGCTCGGGCTTGGGCAGAAAATCGACCGCACCGTGCTCCAGCGCAGTCATGGTGGCTTTCGAGCCGCGGGTGGTCAGGGAGGAGATCATCACGACGGGCATCGGGCGCAGGCGCATCAGGCGGGAGAGAAACTCCAGCCCGTCCATGCGAGGCATGTCGATATCCAGTGTCAGCACGTCCGGGTTGAGCTGTTTAATCAGCTCGCGCGCGATAAACGCGTCCGGCGCCGTGCCGACCATTTCCATATCTGGCTGCTGATTGACGACCGCGCTGAGCATGTTACGCATCAGGGCAGAATCATCGACCGCCAGCACACGAATCGACTTCACCGTGTGGCCTCCGTCAGTTCATATACCGACTGCCCACGCAGGCGCAGCGGAATATGTGCATGGTTAAAATGTTCCGAATGGCCGACAAACAGCAGGCCGCCCGGCTTGAGCAGACGCGCAAAGCGCTGCAACAGACGCTGTTGCGTCGGCGCATCGAAATAAATCATCACGTTGCGGCAGAAAATGGCGTCGAACGGCCCGGGAACGGACCACTTTTCATCGAGTAAATTCAGCTGCTGGTAGTGAATGGCGGACAGCAACTCCTGCCGGGCTTTCACCCATTCGCTGTTGTCACCCGCCCCGCGCAGAAAATAGTGACGCTTTTGCGCCAGCGTCAGCGCGTCCAGATCGCTCAGGCGGTAGATGCCCGCTTCCGCTTTTGCCAGCACCTCGGTGTCGATATCCGACGCCCAGATCCGCGGTCCGGCCACTGACGCGCCCAGCTGTTCATTCAGCGTCATGGCGATAGAGCAGGGCTCTTCCCCCGTGGACGCCGCGGTACACCAGACGCGGTAGCCGTTAGCGCGCTGACGCGCATGTTCCGCGAGGATCGGGAAGTGATACGCCTCGCGGAAAAAAGAGGTCAGGTTGGTGGTCAGCGCGTTGATAAAGTTCTGCCATTCCGGATGCTCCGAGTGTGACTCAAGCAGGGCGATATAGTCGCTGAACGTGGCAAGCCCCAGTGTGCGCACGCGACGGGAAAGACGATTAAAAATCATCTCTCGCTTTTGCGCGTTAACGACAATTCCGGCGCGCTTATAGATTAATTTCCCGACACGCTGCAATTCGCTGTCAGTCAGAGAAAGCGTATTCAGGGATAAGCGTGCAGAAGTGCTGATAATTTCACTCATAGAATTGGGGCAGACCTTAAACCGGTGTATTCATTATTTCCTGATACGCACTAATCATCTTATTTCGTGCCTGCATGCCAAAGCTGAATGAAATAGACGATTTCTGCATCGCCAGCATCACGTCATTCAGGGCAATATCGCTACTGCCAGACATCCACTGCTGTGTTTTGCTCTTCGCTTCAACCTGGGTTTTATTTATTTCGTTAATGCTGTTAAATAAAACGTCAGAAAAGGAGGGGGCGTCGCCGCGAGAGGTCTGCAGCCGGTGTGACGGGCCGCTGACCTGCTGCGCCTGGCTCTGAATTTGATCGAGTACGCCACGCATTAATGTCGCTGACATTCTTTTTATTCCTGGTAATTAAGATAAAAACGGCGGTTTGTTGCATATCTTTTAAACGTCGACAGCTTAGCACGTGATTAAAAACCTCAGAAAATCCAATAAGCCGACAGAACTTTGAGCTTATTTATCCTTAAAAAAAACGCCTTTCAGACGATAATGCCCGCCTGAAAAATTCTTATATTTTTGAAATCGTCGACATCACTCTCGCGAATTTCGTGAGCTGACGCGCATCGTTGATGCGTGCTATTTCATACAGGAATACGGCATGAGTGCCACACTAAATGAGTTAACCAACAATCCGGCAGAGCGAATTAAATCGATGCTGTCCTCACTTCGCGGCAGCCCGAAGCTTTTGCTGGTGATTTGCGGCGCTGCGGCGCTTTCCGTCATCATCGCGTTAATGTTCTGGGCAAAGGAGCCGGATTACCGGGTGCTGTTCAGTAATATCAGTGATGAAGAAGGCGGCGCCATCGTGGCGCAGCTGTCGCAGCTCAATGTCCCTTACCGCATCGACACGCCAGGGGGCGTGATCATGGTGCCGGCCTCCGAGGTGCATGAGGTGCGCATGAAGCTGGCCCAGCAGGGGCTGCCGAAGGGCGGCGGCGTGGGCTTTGAACTGCTCGATCAGGAGAAGTTTGGCGTCAGCCAGTTCACCGAGCAGGTAAACTATCAGCGCGCCCTGGAAGGCGAGCTGGCGCGCACCATTGAAAATCTCGGGCCGATCCAGAGCGCGCGCGTGCATCTGGCCACGCCAAAACCGTCGATGTTTGTCCGCGAACAGAAAAAACCGACCGCATCCGTCACCGTTAACCTGTTGCAGGGTCGTACCCTTGACGACAGCCAGGTGGTGGCGATCACCCATCTTATTTCCAGCGCGGTGACTGGCCTTGCAGCCGAGAGCGTGACTATTGTCGATCAGCGCGGCAACCTGCTGACCCAGAGCGGCCTGCGCGGTTTGCAGACGGCGCACCTGAAATACACCAGTGAAATTGAAACCGACTATCAGCAGCGCATTCAGCGCATTCTGGCCCCGCTGGTGGGGGATGAAAACATCCGCGCCCAGGTCACCGCGCAGATTGATTTCACCGAGCAGGAGCAGACGCAGGAGCAGTATCAGCCGAACAGCGATCCTGAAAAAATGGCGATCCGCAGCCGTCAGGCAAGCCTCTCCGAGCAGGGGAATCGCCGTGGCGCGGGTGGCGTGCCGGGGGCGTTGAGCAATACGCCACCGGCACCGGCCACCGCACCGCTGACCCAGCCGCTCAATACCCCGGCGGATGACAAAAAAGAGAAAACCACCGGTAACAGCGCGAACCGTGAGCCTGCACAGCCGTACAACAACCGCAGTGACGAAACCACCAACTTTGAGGTCGATCGCACTTTAATCCACACAAAATCCAATGCCGGACGCATCCAGCGCCTGTCGGTCGCGGTGGTTATCAACCACCTGCCGCAGGGGGAAGAGGGCAAACCGGGACCAATTAGCGAGGCCGAACTGACCCGCATTAACGCGCTGGTTAAAGAGGCGATAGGCTTTAACGCCAGCCGTGGCGACAGCGTCAATATCCTCAATTCCGCCTTTAACGGGGTAGTGGAAGAGCCAGTTCCGCCATTCTGGGAGCAGGATCGTTTCTACGCGCTGTTAATGGCTATCGCCCGCTATCTGGTTATCGCCATTATCGCCTGGGTCATGTGGCGCAAGCTGGTACAGCCTGCCTGGATCCGTCACCAGGAGACCACCCTGCGCCGTCTGGAGATGGAAAAAGAGGCGCGGGAGGAAGAGATTGCCGCGAAAAAACGTGCAGCGGAGAAAATCAACCGCGACCGTGCCCAGCAGCGCGTGGATACGGAACTCAATGGTCAACAGCTGCGTGAGCTGGCAGAGCAGGAGCCGCGCGTTATCGCCCTGGTGATCCGCCAGTGGATGAGTAAGGAGCCGAAATAATGAATGCCTCAGAAAAAAGCGCCATCGTCATGCTGACGCTGGGAGATGTCCTGGCGGCGGAGGTGTTCAAGCACCTCAACGCCCACGAGGTGAAGCAGATCAGTGCCTCAATGGTCAACATGGCGGGCTTTACTCACGACCAGATGGCCATGGTGCTGGAGGAGTTTAAGAAAGACTCCAGCGAATATGCGGCGCTGAGCCTCAACACCAACGACTATCTGCGCAGTGTGCTGGTCAAAGCGCTGGGCGAAGAGCGTGCCTCCTCGCTGCTGGAGGATCTGCTGGATACTCATCAGGGCACCAACGGCATTGAAACGCTCAACTTTATGGATCCGCAGGCGGTGTTCGACCTTATCCGCGAAGAGCACCCGCAGATCATCGCCACCATTCTGGTCCACCTCAAACGTAACCAGGCGGCGGACGTGCTGGGCAAATTCGACGAGCGCGAACGTAACGACATCATGCTACGTATCGCCACCTTTGGCGGCGTACAGCCTGCCGCGCTGCAGGAGCTGACGGAAGTGCTCAACAACCTGCTGCACGGTCAGAACCTCAAGCGCAGCAAGATGGGCGGTGTCCGTCCGGCGGCGGAGATCCTTAACCTGATGAAATCTCACCAGGAAGAGGCGGCCATTGAGGCGGTACGTGAGTTCGACGGCGAGCTGGCGCAAAAAATTATCGACGAGATGTTCCTGTTCGAAAACCTGGTGGAGGTGGAAGACCGCAGCATCCAGCGCCTGCTGCAGGAGATCGAGAGCGAAACGCTGATCATCGCCCTGAAAGGGGCCGACGAGCCGCTGCGCATGAAGTTCTTCCGCAATATGTCGCGCCGTCAGGCCGAGCTGATGACCGACGATCTGGCCTCCCGTGGCCCGGTGCGTCTGTCTCAGGTGGAAGCCGAACAGAAGACCATTCTCAACGTGGTGCGCCGTCTGGCCGAGGCTGGCGAGATCCTGATTGGAGGCAGCGACGATGCCTACGTTTGATGAACATAACGCCACCGGGTGGCGCGCCTGGCAGCCTGAAAATCTGCTGGGTGAACCGCAGGAAACCCCGCTGCCTACGCTGGACAATACCCAGTCTGAGGCACAGCTGAAAGCCGAGCTGGCACGCCTGCGCAAGCAGGCGGAGCAGCAGGGGTATGCCCAGGGGCAGCAGCAGGGCCAGGAAGAGGGGCGCAAACAGGGCTATGAGGCCGGGCTGAAAGAGGGCCGCGACGCCGGGTATGCCCAGGGCGTGGAGCAGGGACGCGTGGAGCAGCAGGCGCTGCTGCGCGAGGCAGAAACCTGGGTCAGCAACTTTAAGCTGGCGCTGGAAAACCTCGAAGGGCTGATCCCCGCGCGTCTGGTGCAGCTGTCGCTGACGGCGGTGCAGCAACTCTACGGTACGTCTCGTGTGGCGGATAACCATGCTCTGGTCACGCAGATCCGCAGCCTGATGCAGCAGGACGCGCTGCTGCACGGCACCATTCAACTCTATGTCAGCCCGGAGGCGTTTGCTTCGGTGCAGGCGGCGCTGGGTGAAACGCTTGCTGCAATGGGCTGGGAGCTGCACCGCGACGCCAGCCTGGCCGCCGGGGGATGTCGGGTGGTCTCACCGGATGTTGAGGTGGACGCCAGTATGGAAACCCGCTGGCAGGCGCTGTGTCAGCTGGCGCGCGAGGAGCTCTCGCAATGAGCCAGCAGCTAAAAAAGTGGCTCTCCGCCCTTGACCGGGTGGAGGAAAAACTCACCCAGGTACCCGATTTTCGCCAGTACGGCAAACTGACGCGCGCCACCGGGCTGGTAATGGAGGCCGTGGGGCTCAAGCTGCCTATTGGTGCGCTGTGCATCGTTGAGCGTCAGACGGAGCAGGGCATTATCCCGGTTGAGAGCGAAGTGGTGGGCTTTAACGGCCAGACGCTGTTTCTGATGCCGCTGGAGCATGTCGACGGCATTCTGCCCGGGGCGCGCATTTATGCCCTGCAAAGCGACAGCCACGCCGGTAAACAACTGCCCGTAGGCCCGCATCTGCTGGGCCGCGTGCTGGATGCGCAGGGTCGACCGCTGGATGGCCGCCCCGCGCCGGGGAAACCGGCGGCGGGGCTGTTTACGCCAACGCTCAATCCCCTGAACCGCGATCCGATCAAAAACGTGCTCGACGTTGGCGTACGCGCCATCAATGGCCTGCTGACGGTGGGGCGTGGTCAGCGTATGGGCCTGTTCGCCGGTTCCGGCGTCGGCAAAAGCGTGCTGCTCGGCATGATGGCCCGCTTTACCACTGCGGACGTCATCGTGGTGGGGCTGATTGGCGAGCGTGGCCGCGAGGTAAAAGATTTTATCGAGAATATCCTTGGCGAGCAGGGGCTGGCGCGGGCGGTGGTGGTGGCCGCCCCGGCTGACGTTTCGCCGATTTTGCGTATGCAGGGTGCCGTTTACGCCACGCGCATTGCGGAAGATTTCCGCGAGCGCGGTCTTAATGTGCTGCTGATCATGGACTCCCTGACCCGCTACGCCATGGCGCAGCGTGAAGTGGCTCTGGCGATTGGTGAACCGCCCGCGACCAAAGGCTATCCGCCGTCTGTCTTTGCCCGTCTGCCTGCGCTGGTCGAACGGACCGGTAACGGCGTGAAAGGGGGCGGCTCAATCACCGCGTTTTATACGGTGCTGACGGAGGGGGATGACCAGCAGGATCCGATTGCCGACTCCGCTCGCGCAATCCTCGACGGCCACATCGTGCTGTCGCGTCGTCTTGCCGAGGCGGGGCACTATCCGGCGATTGATATTGAAGCCTCGATCAGCCGTGCCATGACCGAGCTTATCCCCCATGTCCAGTACCGCAAGGTGCAACGCTTTAAACAGTTGCTATCCGCGTATCAGCGCAACCGCGACCTGGTGAGCGTGGGGGCGTACGTCAAAGGGAGCGATGCGATGCTGGATCAGGCTATCGACAAATATCCCTCGCTGGAGGCGTTCCTCCACCAGGCGATCCACGAGCGCAGCGGCTATGACGACGCCATTCGCGCCCTGTCCGGGCTTTTCCCGGATATTAAAGACTAAGCCGGAGGTGTGATGAAAGCACATAACCCCATGGTTCTGCTGCGCGACAAGGCGCAGGAGACGCTAACGCAGACCACACGCGCGCTGGGCGGTGCTCAGCAGCAGCTCCAGCAGGCGATGACTCAGCACGAACAGCTGCAGCACTATGAGCAGGAGTACCAGCAGTCCCTGCGTCAGGGGATGATGGGCGGCGGTATGTCGGTGGCGGATCTGGTGAATCACCAGTCGTTTATTTTGTCGCTGAAGCAGGTGGTAAAGCAGCAGGCAGGCCACGTGAACGCCTGCGAAAAGGCGGTAGACGAGGTGAAAAAGAACTGGGTGCAAAACAAGCAGCGCCTGAACGCGTTTGAAACGCTGATTGAACGCCGGGCGACGGCGCAGGCGTTAGTTCAGAGCCGACATGAACAAAAGCTGATGGATGAATTTGCTCAGCGTGCCGGACAAAAGAGAGAAAGGCTATGAACATTGATATTGCCGCCCTGTTACTGGGTGGGGGAGCGCAGGGCAAACCGAAGGGCGGTTTACTGGCGGACGACGGCTTCAGCCTGGCGCTGGATGACAAGCTGGCTGAACTGGTGCAGCTTTTCCCGGGGCTCGACCCGCAGACGCTGGCAGCCATGCCGGAAGCCGCGCTGGCGGGGTTGCCCACAGATTTACTGCCGCAACAGCTTGCCGACGACACACCGGTAACGGATGCCGACGGTATGCTGCTCGCCGCGCCGCCGGGGCTGGCAGAAGCTCTTAAAGGGGGTTCGCTCACCGACGGTGAGGGTGAAGAGAGCCCGCAGTGGCAGCTGCAACAGCTGGTGACCCGCAGCGTCACGGGGACAGAAACGGTCAACCCTGCGAAGGGCGTAGCGAACGGGAAGGCTCCTGAGCCTGAGGGCAAAACCGTTTCTCCGCTCATGACCGCCGCCGATAAAACCCCGGCGGCCAATGCCACGCCGCTGACGGCCCAGCCTGCACCGGTCACCAGTGAGATGGTGGTCACGCCAGAGATGCCTGCGGCAACACCGGCCAGCGCCGTGGCGCTGCCTGCCGCCGTACGCACCAGCGTCGCGCACGCCCCACAGCAGGTAGTCACCGTCAACCATCCGCCAGAAACGCCGGAGTGGAAGCAGTCGGTCAGCCAGCATATCGCCATCTTTAGCCGTAACGGGCTGCACAGCGCGGAGATCCGCCTGCACCCGGAAGAGCTGGGATCGCTGCAGATTTCCCTGCGCGTGCAGCAGGATCAGGCGCAGATCCATATCGTCAGCGAGCATGCCCACATTCGTCACGCCATGGAGCAGGCCATGCCGCAGCTGCGTGCCGCGATGGCGGAGTCGGGTATTCAGCTTGGCCAGGCCAACGTGAGCGCGGAAGGACAGCAGTTTGCCGCCGGTGAGCAGGGCCAAAATGCATCGGGTGACGAGCACGGTGCCCAGGAAGGGGAAGAGCAATCGGTTGAAGAGGAGATCGTGCCGACTCTATTAACCACCACTCCCGGAAATATATACGGAATAAATACCTTTGCCTGAAGTGGCGAATTAGCTTCAGGAATGAAATTTTATCACCTGATTATCAGGGTGATGATATGGACTACAATGTCCGCCATATTGACCCGAGGGCAATACGCTGCCCTCTCTTATTTTCAGGTGTACGTTCAATGAGTAATAAAAATAAAAAGGTCGCCAGCGGCGGAGGCTCTCGCTCGCTTCTGATGACGTTCATGTTTTTGACTGCCGTTGCGGCGTGCGGTGTTTCCGGCTACCTGTTCTGGGAAATGAAATTTGCGAAACCGGCAGCAGAGGTTGCACAAGGGGAAGCGGAAACAGCACCGACACCCGCGCAGGTAGAGCCGCTGTACGCCTCAATGAATACCTTTACCGTGAGCCTGAAGCCCACGGCGAACGAATCGGATCGGGTATTGTACCTGGGCTTGTCCATTCGCGTGGCAGAACAAAAATCGCTGGCGGTGCTGGAAAAATATTTGCCGGAATATCGCAGCCGCTTATTTATGTTGTTAACCCACCAGACATATGAAGATTTAGCCACCGATGAAGGTAAACGCCGTCTGATGACCAATATTAAGAGTGAGCTGGATAAACCGCTGGCTTTTGACCAGTCCATTCGCGTCACCGACGTCCTTATTAATGAATTTATTCTGCGGTAATTATTATGGCTGACAGCTTTTTATCTCAGGATGAGATCGACCGTTTGCTAAACGCCGATGCGGAAAGCAACAGTGAACATCATAAAAACGGCCCCGATGCAGGGATTAAACCTTACGATCCGCACACCCAGCGCCGGGTTATTCGCGAGCGTCTGCATTCGCTGGAAATTATTAACGAGCGTTTTGCCCGTCAGTTCCGTATGGGGTTGTTTAACCTGCTGCGCCGTAGCCCGGATATTACGGCGGGGAACATTAAGATCCAGCCGTATCACGAGTTTGCCCGCAACCTGCCGGTGCCGACAAACCTGAACCTGCTGCACCTTAACCCGCTGCGCGGCACCTCGCTGATGGCGTTCTCGCCGGGGCTGGTATTTATGGCCGTGGATAACCTGTTTGGCGGCGACGGTCGTTTCCCGACCAAGGCCGACGGGCGCGAGTTTACGCCAACCGAGCAGCGCGTGATCCACCGCATGCTGTCGATGGCGCGCGAGGCCTACGAATTTGCCTGGAGCTCAATCTATAAAATCAAAACGGAGTATATCCGTTCCGAAATCCAGGTGAAGTTCACCAATATCACCTCATCGCCGAATGACGTGGTGGTCACTACGCCGTTTTCGGTGGAGATCGGCTCGCATCGCGGGGAGTTCAATATCTGTATTCCCTTCAGCACCATCGAGCCGCTGCGCGAGCTGCTGAGTAACCCGCCGATGGACAACTCCCGGCACGAGGACTCCCACTGGCGCGGCCTGCTGGCCAGCCAGATGCGGGAAACGGAGCTGGAGCTTACGGCGCGTTTCGCGGATATCGGCACCCGGCTCTCCCGCGTGATGCAGATGAAAAAAGGCGACATTATCGCGCTGGATAAGCAGGAGTTTATCGAAGCCAGCGTCGGCGGTGTGCCGGTCTTCACGGCCCGCTACGGCGCCGTGAACAATCAATATGCCCTGAAGGTCGAGCAGATGATTCAGCCTTCATTACTTTCATTAAACAAGGAGTAATTTCCCCATGAGCGATATGAACACCTCATCGGGTACTGACGATCAGTCCATCGATAATCTTTGGGGTGAGGCCATGACCGAACAGCACGCGGCGGGAATTACCGACACCATGGCTGCACCGCAATTTTCTGACGAGATGAACCTGATCCTGGATATCCCGGTAAAAATGACCGTGGAGCTGGGACGCACCAAAATGACCATCAAGGAGCTGCTGCGTTTAAGCCAGGGTTCGGTGGTCTCGCTGGATGGTCTGGCGGGGGAACCGCTGGATATTCTGATCAACGGTTACCTGATTGCGCAGGGTGAAGTGGTGGTGGTCTCCGATAAATTTGGCATCCGCATTACGGACATTATTACCCCGTCCGAGCGCATGCACCGTCTGAGCCGCTAATGAACACCACTGATTCCCTTCCGGCCACTGGCTCGATGCTGATGACGGTTACCGGCGCGCTGGCGTTGATTATCCTGCTGATGGTGGTGATGGCCTGGGCTGCCCGCCGTAGCGGACTGGCGCGTCGGCTTAACGACGCCCAGGGCAACATGACCCTGGTGGCGACCCAGTCGCTGGGGCCGCGTGAGCGCCTGGTGCTGGTTGACGTGGGTGAACAGCGTCTGGTGCTGGGCGTCACCGCCTCGCAGATTACCTGCCTCGCCACGCAGGCGCGCCCGGAAAACGCCCCACAGGCCTCCGCGCCCGCGACGTTCCCGCTGATGCTGGAAAAGCTGCGCCAGAAATACCGTCCGGGAGGTGAGCAGTGACGCGTCGTCTGTTGCTGGCGCTCGGCCTGATGTTCCCCGCCGCCGGTGCGCTGGCGGCCAACGGTGACATCACCCTCGGCCAGCCTTCCGGGGAAGGGGGCTGGACGCTGCCGGTACAAACCCTGCTGCTGCTGAGCGGCTTTACCTTCATCCCCGCCGTACTGCTGATGATGACCGGGTTTACCCGCATCATCATTGTGCTGGGGTTAATGCGTAACGCGCTGGGCACGCCTACCGCGCCGCCAAATCAGGTGCTGGTGGGGCTGTCGCTGTTTTTGACCTTTTTCGTTATGTCGCCGGTGTTCAGCCAGATCTACGAAAAAGCCTGGCAACCGCTGCAGGAAAACAAAATCACCATGGAGGTGGCCCTGACGGAAGGGGTGAAACCGCTGCGCGCGTTTATGCTCGACCAGACCCGTGAAAGCGATCTGGCGATGTTTGCCCGTATCGCCAAAACCCCGGATATCGCCTCGCCGGAAGAGGTGCCGCTCAGCATTCTGGTGCCGGCATTTATCACCAGCGAGCTGAAAACCGCCTTCCAGATTGGCTTCACCATCTTTATTCCGTTTCTGATTATCGATCTGGTGGTCGCCAGTATCCTGATGGCGCTGGGGATGATGATGGTCCCGCCGACCACCATTGCGCTGCCGTTCAAGCTGATGCTGTTTGTGCTGGTCGACGGCTGGCAGCTGCTGGTGGGATCGCTGGCGCAGAGCTTTTACAGTTAGGAGAGACCCATGACCCCGGAAAGCGTAATGGTGATTGGCATGCAGGCGATCAAGGTGGGACTGATGGTATCAGCCCCGCTGCTGGTGGCCGCGCTGGTCACCGGTCTTATCATCAGCATTTTGCAGGCCGCCACCCAGGTCAACGAAATGACCATGACCTTCATCCCGAAAATCCTGATGATTGTCGGCGTCGCGGTGGCGCTTGGCCCGTGGATGATGAAAATCTTTATTGAATACACCCGCGCGGTGTTCGCCAGCATCCCGTTCGTGATCGGCTGATGGCCTTCGGACTTCCTCTCGACCAGCTCTACGGGCTGGTCAGCCACTATTTTTTCATTATGGTGCGCATTGCCGCGCTGCTGCACGTTGCCCCGGTGTTTGGTGAGAAGGCGGTCAGTGCCCGGCTGCGTGCCGGTCTGGCGCTGTTGATCGCCATTTTGATTGGCGGCACGCTGCCCGATGCGCAGGTGGGCCTTTACGCCTGGGAAGGGGTCTGGGTGCTGGCAAAACAGGTGATTATCGGTGCGGCGATGGGGCTGACGCTGCAATTGCTGTTTGCCGCCGTGCGCATGGCCGGGGAGATCATCGGTATGCAGATGGGGCTGTCGTTCGCCACCTTCTTTGACCCGGGTGCCGGGAACAGCCCGGTGATCTCACGCTTTCTCAACCTGCTGGTGACGCTGCTGTTTCTCGCTTTTAACGGTCATCTCTGGTTGCTGGCGCTGCTGGCGGACACCTTCCAGACGCTGCCGATAGACGCCACGCCGCTGCACGCGGGCGGGTTTATGTACCTGGTCACCCATGCGGGGATGATCTTCAGCCAGGGGCTGATGCTGGGGCTGCCCGTCATTGCGCTGCTGCTGTGCATCAACTTTATCCTCGGGTTGTTAAACCGCCTGACGCCGCAGCTCTCTATCTTTGTGATTGGCTTCCCGCTGACGCTCACCTTCGGCATGCTGGCGCTGTTCCTGATTGCCGAAACGCTGGCCCCATTCTTTGAGCGCCTGATGGCTACCGGATTTGATACCCTTGCCGGGCTGATTCAGGCGCTGGTATAACCCTTAGTTTATGCAGGCGATGCGGGCGACGGTTTCCGTACCGGAGGCGAGCACTTTGTTATCCAGCAGGTAGGCGGTGCTGGTGGCGACTTCACCCGGTTTAATCTGCGGGAAAATATAATCCGTCACGTCTTGATCCGGGGCCTGGCCGCCAAGTTTGCGGTGTTGGCTGGTGACGGTCAGATGGATCCGTTTGCCCGACAGTTCAACATCGTAACGCACTTCACGGTTCACCGCTTTGGGCAGTCCGTCGCGCTTGCCGTCTTTGAAGTGGCTGATAGTGCCGATATAGGTGGTATGGCCGCTAAACAGACCGTCACGGTAGGAGCGGTAGATACCGCGTGCCAGCGTCGCGTTGTTGTCGTCTTCAATCACGTAGTAGGAGGTGGGGGCGATACACTGCGATGCGTACGGCGAGGTCTGAAATCCGTACAGCGCCATACCGCCCAGCCCGACGACCATCCCGCCCAGAAACAGCAGCGCGAGCGGGGATTTAATAAAGGCGGAAATAGAACGATTCGCAGTCATTCCCTGAATCCTTAAAGGGTTGTTGGCAGGCAATAAGGCCCTGGAACTGGCTCATTTTTTCAGAGCCGGTGGTGACGTACAGCACGGCGGCCGGTTTTTCGTTGGGGCGGCGGTCCAGCACGTGACGGGAATAGGTTTGCAGCGTGGATTCAATCAGCGCTTGCTGCGACTGTTTATCCTCCTGAACCATCACCATTGAGCCCGGCGGCACGCCAGGGCCATTCCAGCGCACAAAGTGAACCGGCTGCGGGCTAAAGTCGACAATGCCGCGCAGGAGGAGCGCAATCACCAGCCCAACGAGCACGCCGCTAAGCGTGACGCAGAGCTTTTGTTTAAACGTGTTGCCCCCACGGGCAGGCGCGTGGGTGACCACCGGCTGTGCTTCAGCTGTGTCTGCCTGTACCGGTTCATCCTGCAGGGGCAGGGGTTCCGCTTGTGGCAGTTCGCTGCTGGCCTCCCGCACCAGCAGGCGGTAGCCGCTGCGCGTCACGGCGATGAGCGTGATCGCTTCCTGCAGGTTCAGTTGAGTAAACGCGCGGCGCAGTTTGGTGATCATCACCCGCACGCTGTTGTCCGTGACTTCTACCCCGGCGCTACGCCAGCCGATCTCCATCAGCTGTTCCTGGGAAAGTACCTCGCCCTGCGCCTCGGCCAGCGCGGCGAGACACAGGCACGCGCTTTGAGGAAGGGTAACGGTCTGTTGCGTATCCGTCCGGGTAAGCATGCGGGTCTGCAAATCCAGCGTGACGGACGTTCCAATCGCGATATGGTTTAGCATAGTTATTTGATTCTTCTGGTGTATTAGGTATCGCTTCTGGTTACTGTAATTAATAGTAATGAATGCCCCTTATTGCTAGCCGAAGGCCAGAGCGACATGCTTTTTATGTCTTACGTCATATTTTTGCAACCACTACGTAATAACAGCCTTAATGCTTTTAAGGTTATTAAATAGGGGGGTGTTAACCTCATTAAAAGTAATGCTTTAGGTGGTTTTACTTTAATTTTATTAAAACCAGATACTTGCGGAATTGATGTCGCGGATGGGGCATCTGTCGCAGTGATAATGAGACGCTGTTATTATTTGGAATTAACAATTTTTAATCTGTATATAATTATTAATTGTGTCGGGAAGGGAACGGGAGCGGTTGCTAATGAGGTCTGCGAATTTATACTGCGCAAAGACAGATTATTGAATTTATTACACAGTATGAATTTTCTTTACAAGGATGGATGATGTTCTCTCTGAAAAATTTTATGCAAACGTCCGAGCTGCCAGCGATGTTTCCCGTATTTATTTGCCGTCTGGTGGTGGGGGTATTTTTCTTTACCGCCGGGTTTAATAAATTATTTGTGACGGAAAACCAGCTGCTGATGGTCGATACGATGCACGATGCGGGGATCCCGTTTCCGGCCGTGATGGCGATTGTTGTTGCTTTCCTGGAATGCAGTATGGGCCTGCTGTTGACGCTGGGGCTATTCAGCCGTTTTAGCGCGCTGGTACTGATAATTATTAGTACCGTAGCGCTGGCCACCATTGGCATCTATACCATTCCACGCGGGCTTAATCTGATTGCATGGCTGAGCTGGCTTTTTTATCTGCCTGAAACGCTGTATATCGTGCTCTGCCTGTTCCCGTTGACCTGGGGCGGCACGCTTTGCAGTCTTGACGGCTGGCTGGTCAAACGCTGGGATAACGTGCGCAAAATTGTTTTTGTGGAGGGGTAACACAAGTGTGCGGTTATCAACGGTTTGAAGAGCATATTTACTGACGCCTGCATAATAAAATAGCCCTGTAGAGGTAGCGTTGTGCTGCCGTTAAAAGAACAGGGCTGTTGTCATGGTTTTTATCGTTATTTTAGTTGTTATTTTTATTATTCTGGTGATTCTGGTGCAGGCTGGGGTTATGCCCTGGTTTATTCGTACCGAGGGACAGCGTCTGCGCACGCAGGTTGATGCCCTGGCCACCCAGTTACGTGAGCAACTCGACAGGGTTGAAGCGCAGCAGCGTTCAATGACCGAAAGTGTGGTCACCCTGAAAAGCTTTGCGCTGGACAAAGGAGCCCCAGGCGATACCGATATCGCCGAAGAGACGGGTACCAGCCGTCAGTTCTTCAATTCACTGGTCAAAGAGATCGGCGAGCGTCTTGGCGGCCGCGCCTGGATGGTGGATGACACCGGGCGCATCATCGGTGATGCCGCCGGTGCGCCGACGGTGCAATCTCTTAACGATGCCAGCCTGCCGATGGCGGTTCCGCTGCGTGGGCTGCTGGCCCAGCCGGGCGAAGGATTACGGCATACCCGTTTTCGCAGCGCCAGCGGCGAACATACGCTGGTGGTGACGCCCATTGCAGAGACACCATGGCTGCTGGCCATTGATGTTCCCACCCGTAGGCTGGGCGAACGCCCGGGCATACTTCTGCATAAACCGTGGCCGCTGGCGGCTTTGCTGCTGGTCTCCACGTTGACTCTCCTGCGCAGCGTTAACCTGCACCTTTCCCGCCTTAACGAAGAACTTCCGTCACAGCTGAAAACCGAGCAGGGGGCGCACCTGCCGCCGCTGATGCAGGAGATTGGCGAACAGGTGAGGGTGATTGCGCAGGCAGCCAGCACCATTGCTGAGGAGAACGAGCGTCTGCTGCGGGTACCTGATGCGAACGGTAATCTCCTGGCCATGCTGAGTGAAAGCACCACGGGCGTGGTTCAGGCGATGAATGCCCTGCACGATGCCGCGCTGCAGATTGCCGACAGTAGCGGTACGCTGGTGCAACTGGCCAGCCGTGCTTACAGCTATTCGCTGCATAACGAAGAGGGTGTTTTTGCCGTCGAGTCGCGCAATCTGGCCAGCCGCTGTGCGCGTTCGTCGAAAGAACTCCGGGCGCTGGTTGACGATGCGATGATGCAGGCGCAAAGCGGGGCACCGTCGGTGACGCAGAATAACAGCGTGCTGATTGAAGAGGTTTATACGGTGGCGAATACCCTGCTTCAGCGCACAGGCAGCTAGCCGGGTGGCGCTGCGCTTACCCAGCCTACTCTCGGAGATTTTGTAGGCCGGGTAAGGCGTAGCCGACACCCGGCACAAATCTGGAAGCCGCCTCGCAATCCCATAAGTAACTCTCTGTAATACGTGATTTATCCTGTTATTCGTTTCTATCCCAACTAAAGTGCCCGCGTTGCGGCAATATCCGCAGCCGGGCGTGAGAACCTGAAAATACAAGGCGGTACCGAAGCGACCTGCTGGTTTGCTCTTTGTTATTCATTTCTCATCTCTCCGGAGGCTTTCATATGACGATTCTGTCCGCACTTTCTTCTTTCTCTCGCAACGATTTCTCCAGCAACTCATTGCCCATGACGCTACACCGTCGTGCATGCAGGACAGATGGTAAGAAACGCTTACGCCGGTTCACTATGCGCAAGCGCTGGCACAGGCAATACTAGGAAATACCCTGCCGCAGGAGATGAACATCGCGTTGACGGGATGACTGCACGATAGGGTGTACCTGCTGGCGGATTATGTGAAGGAGCCTTACCTCCCGTCTTAAAACCCTTGCCGGGTGGCGGCTGCGCCTGACCCGACCTACGTTTGCGTTGATCCTTGTAGGCCCGTGCAAGCGCAGCGCCGCCGGGCAATGCGCACAGAGCACAAAAACAAAAAAGCCCTCCACCAGGGAGGGCAAACCGCGCGTGAGGCACGCGCGTAATAATAGTGAGGTGGTAACGCAGATTAACGCAGCAGGGACAGCACGTTCTGCGGAACCTGGTTGGCCTGGGCGAGAACGGACACACCGGCAGACTGCAGGATGTTCGCGCGGCTCATGGCCGAAACTTCAACGGAGAAGTCCGCATCCAGCACGCGGGAGCGCGCTTCAGAGGTGTTGATGACCGTGGTGTTCAGGTTAGCGATGATCGAGCCGAAGCGGTTCTGAATCGCACCCAGGTCAGCAGTGAAGTTGGTTACCTGGGTCATGGCATCGTCTAGCTTCTTCAGCAGGCCGTCGGCCACGTCTGGATAATCTGGGGCTGTAGTGGTCGACCAGCTTTGCAGGATCTTGTTTTGATCAATCGCGCTGATTGCCGTGGTGTCTTCAACGACTTTATTGCTGTCTGCATTATCAAGGGAGAACTTCTTGATGTTGCCATCCTTATCTACAGCGTAATGATCATTACCGTCAGAGAAGATTTCCATCTGCAGGCCTGCTGCAGTTGCATCTGCGCCAAACAGGGCAGCGATTTCGTTCATCTGATCTTCGGTGAGGTCAACATTATCGCCATTGTCGTTGGTGATGCTGGTCAGGCCATCTTTGATGGTGGCTGCGGTGACGTTTAGCGTGCTTCCACCATTATCGAAGATATCTTTTTCGAGAGTGGTGAGTTTACCTGCGGTGGTATCGAGAGTCACTGTATTCAGGATCGATTTGGTTGGTGGAGCAGTATCGTCTTTGAACGTCAGGTCTGCGACATAAATTTCATCATCATTCACATCTTTGATATAAAATTTTTGGTCGGCCCCTGTACCTTCGCTATATACTTCAATATCGTCCTGGTCATAACCTGCATTGATCTTTTGGGCAATTGTTGTCAGGTCGGCATCCTCAAACGCCCAGTCCTCGGCCAGGCCTACGTCGATGGGACCAGTAATCTCGCTTGGCGTATCGCCAATACGCGGCACTTCCACTTCACCTTTGCCCATAGAAACGGTAATTTTCGAGAACTCAAGGTCAAAGTCTTCCAGGCCCAGCGTTTTGATATCCATCTGGGTGAGGTCGATGTCGATAGTCTGACCATCTTTATCGCCGATCTGAATGGTCAGCTTTTCACGTGAACCATCAAGAACGTTAACGCCGTTGAAATTGGTGGTGTCAGAGATACGCTGGATCTCACTCAGACGCGCGGTGATCTCTTTTTTGATGGAGTCACGGTCATCTTTGGAGTTGGTATCGCTTTTCGCCTGCACGGTCAGCTCACGGATACGCTGTAAGTTCTCGGTTACTTCCTGCAGCGCGCCTTCGGTGGTCTGCGCGAGGGAGATACCGTCGTTGGCGTTACGCGCTGCCTGGGTCAGGCCACGCACGGTAGAGGTGAAGCGGTTAGAGATTGCCAGGCCTGCTGCATCGTCTTTTGCGCTGTTAATACGCAGACCAGAGGAGAGGCGCTGAATGGCGGTACCCAGAGAAGACTGGGATTTATTCAGGTTGTTCTGAGCCATCAAACTCAGGGCGTTGGTGTTAATGACCTGGGCCATATCAATATCCTTTTAATTGTTAAAGCTGTCTGGCATTTGCCAATAAAAATACGCGTGAATGTGTGCGCATATTTTTTTCATCGGAGATAAACGGAATCACTGAAATATTTTGTGGGTAACCTTTTGCGTATTACCTCAATGACAAGATAGGGATATAAAAAAGCCCCCCGCAAGGGAGGGCAACATAATGATATAAAGGCAATACAGATTAACGTAGCAGGGACAGGACGTTCTGCGGAACCTGGTTTGCCTGGGCGAGAACGGACACACCGGCAGACTGCAGGATGTTCGCGCGGCTCATGGCTGATACTTCCACGGAGAAGTCCGCGTCCAGCACGCGGGAGCGCGCTTCAGAGGTGTTGATGACCGTGGTGTTCAGGTTAGCGATGATAGAGCCAAAGCGGTTCTGGATCGCACCCAGATCGGCGGTGAAGTTGGTCACCTGTGTCATCGCTTTATCCAGTTTATCCAGCAGCTGGCTAGAATCTTTCAGGATGGCGTGCTTTTCCTGCTCTGTTGCGGCTACCGCTGTAGCGGTACCACCCGCTGTCGCAGGATCCCAGGTAAAGCTTGTGATGGTACCGTCTTTATCCATCGCAAACAGCTTAGTATTTCCGCCATCATCTTTGGCACTGAATATTTGCATTCCAGACGTTGCTGCGTCTTTGCCTGCAAAAAGGTCCTGTGAAATTTTGTCAAGAGCAGCCTGATCCAGCTCTACGTCGCCGCCAACAGCCGGAATTGTGCTACCAACGCCTGCAGATTCAATATCGGTTAGCGTTTTAACGCCATTTTTCAGGATATCTTTATCGAGCTCGGTGATTGCATCTTTTTTGGTAATTGCACCATCCAGTTCTGCTGCCGTACCGGCGGCATTGGCCTTAAATGAAACATCTAACTCAACAGATTTATCTTTATTGTTATTATCGATAGCAAAGAAACGCAGATTACCTTTGCCGTCATCCACCGTTCTGACTTCCAGATCGGCTACAGCAATACCAGCAGCGGTAGCAAATTTAGCCTTTTCTGTTGCATCTAAAGTATATTGCACTGCTGTTCCGAGGCCGACATCAAAGGCGGCTGGCGTGGTGGAACGATCGGTACCCGCAACTGTAAACTCAGAATCCTTCGGCGAACCATCGATAATCTTTTCGAAGTCTTTACCAAAAGCTTCCAGACCCAGGGAAGAGAGGTCCATCTTCGGCAGGTTGATATCAATAGTTTGGCCATCTTTATCGCCAATCTGAATGGTCAGCGATTCACGGGAGCCGTCCAGAACGTTGACGCCGTTAAAGTTAGTTGTTTTGGAGATACGGCCAATCTCTTCCAGACGGGCAGTGATCTCTTTTTTGATGGACGCACGGTCATCTGCGGAGTTGGTGTCGCTTTTAGCCTGAACGGTCAGCTCACGGATACGCTGTAAGTTCTCGGTTACTTCCTGCAGTGCGCCTTCGGTGGTCTGCGCCAGGGAGATGCCGTCGTTGGCGTTACGCGCTGCCTGGGTCAGGCCACGCACGGTAGAGGTGAAGCGGTTAGAGATTGCCAGACCTGCCGCATCGTCTTTTGCGCTGTTAATACGCAGACCAGAGGAGAGGCGCTGAATTGCGGTACCCAGAGAAGACTGGGATTTATTCAGGTTGTTCTGAGCCATCAAACTCAGGGCGTTGGTATTAATGACCTGGGCCATATTGATATCCTTTTAAATTGATAACTAACGTATGAGATATGCGTTCGTTGCCTCGCATAACTCATTCATCGGAGGAATTAAAAATTGGCTAAATTATTTTTCTGTCTTTTTTGTTATTAAAGGAAATAGCATCAGTTTTGTGGTCTTTTCTTCGAATCGTAAAATCAATCTATTAATAAGCGCAAAGGTATGTGTTTTTTACCTGATGAGATTGTTCGCGATTATGCAAAAAATTAAACTGATCGATGAAATTACCGATGACAATGAATATCGGATAATCATTTATTACGGAGTAGATTTATGGCTGTTAATTTCATGGGTGTTGGGTCCGGCTTACCTTTTGATGAATGGCTGTCGAAAGAGCGTGAAGGCCAGATGCAGAAACTGAACCCCTATCTGCAAAAGCAGAGCAGCTATCAGGGGAAGATTTCTGCCTGGGGCAGTATTAGCAATTCGCTGGATACCCTAAAAAAGAATATGGAAAAACTGGAGGAAGAAGGTTTTAACGGTGTCAGCGTTGGTGATAATAAGTCCTTCAAGGCAACGGCAGGTAAAGGGGCGATCCCCAACAGCTATTCTGTCATTGTTGAACGACTGGCAAGGGCGCATCAGCTTTCCTCTTCGGTACAGGATAGCCAAAGTAAACAGCTTGGCGATACCTCGGTGAGTCAGCGTACGCTGAAAATTACGACCGGTGGAAAGACAATGGAGGTCGTACTGAAAGATGATGAAACCTCTCTTGCTCAGATAGCCAAAAAAGTGAACGACAAAAACGGCGATGTCACAGCGCAGGTGATGCCCGCCGAAGGCGATAAATTCAAACTGGTGTTCACCTCGAAAAAAACAGGTGAAGACGGAGAGATGCAGATTGAGGTTGTAGGTGATGACACGCTTAACGATGTGCTGAAATCTGCCGGGGCAGAATCTAATCAGCCAGGCGAACCCGGCTATGATCCTACTAAACCTGCGCAGGTGACGCCTGCAGATAACGCTCTCATTCGTATCAATGGTGAAAAGGTTGAACGCAGCGCAAATACCATCACCGATGCCATTACCGGGATCACGCTTGAACTCCGTGAAGTCTCTGAAAAAGACAGTAAAGATGAGTTCAAACCAGAAACTCTCGCGATCACCGCCGACACGTCGAAAGTGAAGAGTCTGATTGAAGAATTTGTTAAAAATTATAATGCCTATCTCAACACGGCAGCGTCTGTAACCAAATATAAAGCCCCTGATAATAACACCAACTCGGATTCACTGCCGATTCAGGATCCCAATAATGGCGCACTGTTCAGTGACGGTACGCTACGTCGTTTGAGCAGCCAGCTCAAATCAACCGTATCCGGCAACTACGGTGAGGCCAGCGAAGTTATCCAGTCACTGGGGATGTTGGGTATTGCTGTAAAGTTTGAAGAGGTGAAGCCGGGGGAGGAGCGCAGCGGCACCCTCGGGGTTTTAAGCATCGATAATAAAAAGCTGGATGAAGCCCTGAAAAATAACCCCGAAGAGGTGGAGGCGCTGTTTCTTGGCAAGGGAGAGGCGCAGGGGCTTAAGGGACGTTTAGAGGATGTGTTTAAAACCTACCTCGGCGACAGCGATTCTATTCCGCGTGATGAAGGGGCGATTAACGTCAACCTCAAGTCGCTGCGTGAGCAGGATACCCGTGTCGGTAAACAGATTGCTGCGGTTGAAAAACGTATCGAAGAGGCCATGCTGCGCAGAGAAAAAGAGTATATGCGTCTGGATAAAGCCATGAGTGATATGAATAGCATGAATTCCCGATTACAGAGTTCTCTGGCGGGCTTGATTTAACTTTCAAACAACACCGGGCAGGCCGCTGCCCGGCAGGATTTGACGATGTACACCAAAACGGGCAACAGTGCCTACACCGCTGTCTCACTGGACAGCCAGATCAATGGCGCCACGCCGCACCAGCTGATCGTTCTGCTCTACGACGGGGCGATCAACGCCATGAAGCGCGCAGAAATCTATTTCCAGTCGGGCAATATCGCCCGTCGCGGTGAGATGATTTCCCGCGCCATCAATATTATCGATAACGGCCTGCGCGCCGGGCTGGACCACGAGAAAGGCGGGAAAATCGCCGAAGAGCTGGAGAGCCTGTACGAGTATATTTCGCGCACGTTGCTGGAGGCGAATCTCAATAAATCCGGCGAAAAGCTGCCGCACCTCATCGCACTAATGACCGGTATGCTGGAAACCTGGCAGGCCATTGCGCCACAGCAAAAGCAGGTGAAACATGGATAAGGATGTTATTGCGCTGATTGAAGAACTGCTTATCAGCAATGCGAAGCTGCGTCAGCAGGCCGGGGACGGCGAATGGGATCTGTTTCTTGACGAGTCTGTGGCGTACACCATGGGAATGAGAACGCTGTGTGATATCGATTTAACCCTGCTGGCACAGCACAACAAAGCACCCGTCAGCGCTCAACTGGCGACGCTGCTGGAGAACGATGCCCTGTTAACGCAGGCTATTCAGGGCCGTCTGACCACCATCAGCACCGAACTCTCCGCCATGCGCAAATCCAGTACGATGAATAAAGCCTACACGGCTGTTTAGTTCCCTCCCTGATTGCCGGGTGGCGCTGCGCTTACCCGGCCTACTCAACGATGAAACCCGCAGGCCCGTGCAAAAAAAGCCCACCAGAGGCGGGCAAAAGAGGACAACGCAGACAGAAACGATCAGATGCTGATGTTATATTTGCGGCCAGTCGCTACGACGCTGGATTCCCCCGCCGGACCGTACAGCGAGTTTGTATTGCCTACATGGTCAATCACTTTCTGGATATGCTGATTTTTCTTCATATGACTTTGCAGCAGCGATTCCACTTTTTGATTCAGCACCTTGGTGCTGCGCACCTTCTCATGCACCTGCTGCCAGCTGGCAAACAGCTTACCGAGCCCCGGGTAGGGGGCTTCAGTGCCACAGCTCTGCTCCTGCTGGCGGCGCATGTCGTCGTAATACTGAAGCGTGGTCAGCAGCTGGTTTTTGTTATCCGCCAGCACCTGCAGCGACACCGGGTTGATCTGCGTGCGGTTGAGCTGATTCACCTCTTCAATCATGATCGCCTCCAGTTCATCCAGAGACGTTTTCATCTGCGCGAGTATCGGGTAAAGCTTGTCCATAAGGGGCCTGTAAACGGTTAAAACTGAAACATGTCCTGCACCATGGCCTGAGCAATTTTCTCAGGCTCAATGCGCAGGGTACCTGCTGCCAGCGCGTCGCGCAGTTCGGCGACCCGCGCGAAATCCACGTCGCGGCTGTCGTCGGTCTGGATCTTTTTCGTCAATTCACTCAGGGTAACGTTGGTGTTATCACGCTTTTCCGCGCGTTTTGCTGCAACGTCCTGGTCCTGAGGATGTGTACGGGCGCGCAGATCCTGAGTCGGGGCGATTTTTGTAATCGGCGCGGTGGTCTGACTGCTATTAATGCTCATGGGTGTCCTCGCAAATCAATTTATCTACTCAATACTGCTTTCATCGGTGATTCACAGAAAACCTAAAATTTATTGTTGCGAAATAATCATCACCTGACCGTCAGCCCCCACTTTTCCGCTCACGGTGCGCCCGCTCAGGGTTTTCACCTTCAGTACGTCATCCACCGCCGCGTTGTTCAACGCCTTGCCCTGGCTGCGAATACGAAAGCCTGCCCCGGTGGTGACCAGGTCCACCGTCTGCCCGGCCCGCAGTCGCCACTGCTGACGCAGCTGGTTTTCTAACAGCGGTTTACCGGCATCAATTGCGCGGGTCAGACGCTGGCCGATAATCTCGTCGGCATTAAAGATTAAACCGCCTGGCTGGTGGTCAAGGTTGCCGGTGACCGGTTCGATATCGCTGCGCTGCACAATCGCCCCGCCGGGCAGGCTCTGGCTTGCCACCCACCAGGTACCCTGCGCGCTGATGCGTACCGGCAGGAAGTGGCGGCGCGCGCCACACTGCGCGAGCACGGTGCGTTTGCCGGTGAGACGGCTGTCGCGCCCCACCAGACTCAGCGTGGGGTTTTCGCACACGGCGGCCAGCTGTGCCGGGGTGGCGAGCAGGGTCGCGGTGCGCACGATCTCGCTGCCGTTCTCAGGCTGTTTGATCAGGGCGTCCAGCTTGAGCATCAGACGTTGCTTCGCCATCTGGTCAGACGGTACGCTGGCTGCAGCGGAGGCAGAACAGAGCAAGACGGCCACCGCCGTGCTGAATAATCGGAGCATCATCTTATTGCCTTAATATATAAAACGTGGCGAAATTATATACGCAGAAACCTGTGTTTTATTCCCTAAAATAATGACACTTTTGTCGCCATTTAATTTCTTCGATTTTTTAACGTTTCTCTCATTATTTCTATTTCTCTAAATAGGCTTATTTCTGTCGGGTCTTCGCGGTGTGATATTTCACCCGCGCTGACTACACTATCGCAGTTTAAATAACGCGAGACAGGAGTCCTGTTGTCATGAATAAACTTGATGACGCCTTTCGCTTTCAACAGCAGGCGTTAGGTTTGCTGTCGCGCCGTCAGGATATATTGGCTTCAAATATTGCGAATGCTGATACGCCGGGCTACAAGGCGCGAGATATTGATTTTACTCAGCAGCTAAAAGCTGCCATGGAAAATAACGCCATGGCGAAATCACCCGTGTCACTGACATTAACGTCAAATAAGCATATTGAAGGTAAAGCGAGGCCGTTTGACGACAGTCAGTTGCTCTATCGCGTACCGGATCAACCGAGTGCCGACGGCAATACCGTGGATATGGATCGTGAGCGCGTCAATTTTGCGGATAACGCCGTGAAATATCAGTCGGGACTGACGTTCCTTGGCGCGGATATTAAAAAAATGATGACTGTGCTCAGTCAGGGGTAATCAACGATGTCGCTCTTTAGCGTATTTGATATTTCGGGCTCGGCGATGGCCGCCCAGTCCCGCCGCCTTAACGTCAGCGCCAGCAATATGGCGAATGCCGACAGCGTGGCGGGCCCGGACGGGCAGCCGTACCGCGCGCGTCAGGTGGTGTTTTCCGTTGACGCGTCTGCCGGTCAGGAGATTGGTGGCGTGCAGGTTAGCGACGTGGTGGAGAGCAGCGCGCCGGACCGCCTGGTCTATGAGCCGGGCAATCCGCTGGCGGATGAACAGGGCTATGTGCGCATGCCCAACGTCAACGTCATGAACGAGATGGTGAATACCATTTCAGCCTCCCGCAGCTACCAGGCCAACGTGGAAGTGATGAACTCCGCCAAAAGCCTGATGCTGAAAACATTAACGCTTGGTCAGTAAGGACGCATATGGCGGTCTCTTCGATTAACAACAACAGCGGCGCAGGTGGCACCGGTACCGGAAACAGCGCGGCGGATCTGTCGAACCAGTTTATGACCCTGCTGGTCGCGCAGATGAAAAACCAGGATCCCACCAACCCGATGGATAACAACCAGCTCACCTCACAGCTGGCGCAGTTCAACATGGCGGCGGGCGTGGAGAAGCTCAATACCTCTGTCGCGAATGTACAGGCATGGATGGTCCAGCTTGGCAGCATGAGCGCCTCGTCGTGGGTGGGGCGTAGCGTGCTGATAGAAGGGGAGGCAAAGGTTTCCTTTGGCGAACCGGGTATCGGCATCATGCAGGAAGGCGTGGAGATCCCGGGCAATTCGGACGACTTCCACTTCGCGCTGACGGCCGATGCAGAAACGGTCACCGTCACCCTGGAAGACAGCGAAGGGAATGCCTACACCGCCGAGCTGAAAAACGTTAAGCAGGGGATGAATACCTACAATCTCGATGACCTGGAAAACTTCAAGCCGGAGCCGGGTCCACCGCACGATCGCGAATACGACATCTCCTTTGCTGCCAGTAATCCTGATGGCGATAAGCCGGAGGTATTTGGTCTGGTACAAGAGCAGGTGCAAGGGGTCACCATGGATCCGACCGGCCCGATTCTGCATCTGCTGAATCACGACCCGATTCGCATGGATAAAGTCTTCGTTATTCAAAAATAGTTATCACTTACTTTCTGGAAATTAATAATGGGTTTTTCACAAGGTCTTAGCGGCCTGAGTGCCGCTGCAAAAGCACTGGACGTGGTGGGTAACAACATCGCCAACTCCCAGACCGTGGGGTTTAAAGCGGGTTCTGTTTCGTTTGCCGATATCTTTGCCGGTTCAACCGGGATGGGGGTACAGGTCGCCGGTGTGAGTCAAAACTTTGCTCAGGGCGGGCCAGCGGCAGGCAGTTCGGCGCTGGATATGATGATCAATGGACGAGGCTTTTTCCGCATGGTTGATGAAGCGGGCAGTGTGTTCTACGGGCGCAACGGTCAGTTCGAGGAAAATGAGAGCGGCTTCATCACTAACAAAACAAATGGTCTTTTTTTAACTGGCTACCAGGCCACGGATGGGGTGATCAACCCCGGTGCACAGGTGGGGCCGATCCAAATTCCAAAAGATGATATGCCACCAGTGGCGTCGAAAGCCGGTTCATTGACGGGCAATCTGAAGTCGGATGCCGAAGTCATAACCAAGGTCCCCTTTAACAAGGATGACAAAGAGACTTATAACTATGTGAGTGATGTTACCGCGACAGACAGTCTCGGGAACAAACATACCATCAAAGTCTATTTTGTGCATACCGCGGAAGGGAAATGGGAAGCGCATGCCGAAGACTCCACCTCACCTGATGGTTTGGCGAAACTTGAGCTTAATTTTGACTCATCCGGTAATTTGATCGGCCCTGGGGTAATGGATATCAAGGGCAAGGGCTACAACGGATCCGATGCGTTGACGTTGAAGTTGGACCTGTCAAAGCTCACCCAAAACGCCAGCGATACCCAGGTGATGCTGGATGAAATTGACGGCCAGGCACCGGGTAAATTTAACAGCTATCAGGTCAGTGACACTGGCGAAGTGATCGCCATCTACAGCAACGGCAAACGTCAAACCGTGGCGCAGGTCGTACTGGCAGATTTCGCCAACGCGGGTGGTCTGGAACAGCAGGGGAATAACCTGTGGGCGGAAACCGTGCAGTCTGGCCAGCCGTACCTTGGCACCTCGGGTTCCGGCAGCTTCGGGAACATGACGGGCGGTTTGCTGGAATCCTCCAACGTCAACCTGGGCGATGAGATGGTCAACATGATCGTCTACCAGCGTAACTATCAGTCCAACTCACAAACTATCAAAACCCAGTCTGAAGTTCTGCAGACGCTGGTTAACCTGCGTTAAGGCTGAGTGATGGATCGCGCTATTTATACCGCCATGAGTGCCGCTAACGCGGCGCTCAATCGCCAGGCGGTCACCTCAAACAATCTGGCGAACAGCTCCACCGCAGGCTTTCGCGCCCAACTGGCGGCCTTCCGTTCGGTGCCCATTGAAGGGGAAACCCTGCGCACCCGCGCGCTGGTGGCGGAGTCCACCCCGTTTCACGACACCACCATGGGGCCGATTACCCATACCGGGCGCAGCCTGGACGTGGCATTGCCGCAGGACGGCTGGCTGGCAGTGGCGCTGGACGACGGCAGTGAAGGCTATACCCGCAACGGCGCTATTGAAGTGGATCAGGACGGGGCGCTCAGCGTTAACGGCCGTCCGCTGATGGGCGACGGCGGACCGCTGGAAGTGCCGCCGCAGTCCCACGTCACCATCGGTAGCGATGGCACCGTCTCGGCACTCGGTATGGGCGATGACCCGACGATGCTGGTGCCGGTTGGCCGTCTGAAGCTGGTCAACGCCGACATGAACAGCCTGGTTCACGGCGACGACGGCCTGTTCCGCACCGCAGGCGGCGAGATGCTGGCCCAGGATGAAACCCTGCGTCTGACGCCAGAGGCCATCGAGGGCAGCAACGTCAGTCCGGTACAGGCCATGACGCAGATGATCGCCAACTCCCGCGGGTTCGACATGAACATGAAGGTGATCCGTACCGCCGACGAGAACGCCCAGAAAGCCAATCAGCTATTAAGCGTGAGCTAAGCCCGCGCAAGGAGTCACAATGATTCGTTCTTTATGGATCGCAAAAACCGGGCTGGAAGCACAGCAGCTCAATATGGACGTTATCTCCAACAACCTGGCGAACGTCAACACTAACGGCTTTAAGCGTCAGCGCGCCGTGTTTCAGGATCTGCTCTATCAGAACATGCGCCAGCCTGGCGCCCAGTCGACCGAGCAGAATACCCTGCCAAGCGGCCTGCAGCTGGGTACCGGCGTGCGTCCGGTTTCCACTCAACGCGTGCATACTCAGGGCGGCATGAACCAGACCGGCGACGAGTACGACGTGGCCATTGAAGGGGAAGGGTTCTTCCAGGTGCAGATGCCGGACGGCAGCAACGCCTACACCCGCGACGGTCATTTCTCCAAAAGCCCGGACGGGCAACTGGTGAATGCTGAAGGCTACCCAATCCAGCCGGGGATCGTCATCCCGCAGGATGCCACCAAACTGAACATCGGCAGCGACGGTATCGTCAGCGTGAAGGTGCCCGGTCAGGCGGAAGAGCAGCAGATCGGCCAACTGACGCTCACTACCTTCGTCAACAACGCGGGGCTCGAAAGCGTTGGCGGCAATCTCTACAAAGAGACGCAGTCGTCCGGTGCGCCGAACGAGCTGAACCCCGGCATGGAGAGCGCGGGCACGCTGAAGCAGAGCTACGTGGAAATCTCCAACGTCAACGTGGCGGAAGAGCTGGTGACCATGATTCAGGTGCAGCGCGCCTACGAAATCAACAGTAAAGCGGTCTCTGCTTCTGACCAGATGCTGCAGCGTCTTTCCCAGCTTTAATCTTCTCTGGCCGCGCGAGCGGCCAGACATTTTATCGACACTGAAATGAAAATATTGTCTATGCACATTCCGGCGGCCGCGCTGCTGGCAAGCACACTGCTGCTCAGTGGCTGCGCGCACATTATGCAAAAGCCCCTCGTCGAGGGTCCTACCACGGCAACACCATTACCGATGGCACCGGCAGCGACCGGCGGTTCACTGTTTCAGGCCGGGCAGGCCATGAACTACGGCTATCAGCCGATGTTCGAAGACCGCCGCCCGCGTAACGTGGGTGACACGCTGACCATCCTGCTGCAGGAGAACGTGAGCGCCAGCAAAAGTTCCTCCGCCAGTGCCAACCGTAATGGATCGGCCGGGATGGGGCTGATTGCGGTACCGACCAAACTCAACGGCTGGCTGGGCGACGGTAAAGCGGATTTCGAAGCCGAAGGCAAAAACGATTTCGCGGGGAAGGGCGGCGCGGCGGCGCGCAACACCTTTACCGGGACCATTACCGTCACCGTAAAAGAGCTGCTGCCGAACGGCAACCTCGGCGTGGTGGGCGAGAAGCAGATTGCCATCAACCAGGGCACCGAATTTATCCGCTTCTCCGGCGTGGTGAACCCGCGCACCATCAGCGGCAGCAACACGGTGCCGTCCACTCAGGTGGCGGACGCGCGCATCGAGTACGTCGGCAACGGCTACATCAACGAAGCGCAGAACATGGGCTGGCTGCAACGCCTGTTCCTGAACCTCTCTCCTTTCTGATATGACCATGAAAAAAGAATCTATCCTGTTTTTTCTCAGCATCCTGCTCTATGGCATGACGCTGGCGGTACCCAAAGTGGTCCACGCGGAACGTATCCGCGATCTGGCGACGGTACAGGGTGTGCGTTCCAACTCCCTGATGGGCTACGGCCTGATTGTCGGTCTTGACGGGACCGGCGACCAGACCATGCAGGCCCCGTTCACCGGCCAGAGCCTGAACAACATGCTCTCGCAGTTGGGGATCACCGTCCCGCCGGGCACCAATATGCAGCTGAAAAACATTGCGGCGGTGATGGTCACCGCTGAGCTGCCGCCGTTTGCCCGTCCGGGCGACAAGCTGGACATCGTGGTCTCTTCGGTGGGCAACGCTAAAAGCCTGCGCGGCGGCACGCTGCTGATGACCCCGCTGAAAGGGGCGGATAACCAGATCTACGCCATCGCCCAGGG
Organism: Enterobacter sp. T1-1; assembly: GCF_000710795.1. Lineage (NCBI taxonomy): Bacteria > Pseudomonadati > Pseudomonadota > Gammaproteobacteria > Enterobacterales > Enterobacteriaceae > Enterobacter > Enterobacter sp. T1-1. The sequence goes on from NZ_JALW01000020.1 coordinate 33,584, forward strand.
CAACATTTTGATCTCCGGCGCAGGGGCGCAGGCGGGCGGCAGCCGCGTGCAGGTGAACCAGCTTAACGGCGGGCGCATCAGCAATGGTGCTACCGTCGAGCGGGAAGTGCCGAACGATTTCGCCACCCAGAGCATTGTGCGCCTGCAATTGAACGAGACCGATTTCTCGCTGGCGCAGCAGATCAGCGACGCCATTAACCAGCGCTACAGCGGCGGGGCGGCGTTGCCGGAAGATGCCCGCACCGTGCGCCTGTTCGCGCCGCCGGACGGCCCGTCCCGCGTGCGTTTTCTGGCCGACATTCAGGACATTCCGCTACGGGTGAACGTGCAGGACGCGAAGGTGATTGTGAACTCGCGTACCGGCTCGGTGGTGATGAACCGCCACGTCTCGCTCGACGCCTGCGCGGTGGCGCACGGCTCGCTGACGGTGGAGGTGATGCAGAACAACATTATCAGCCAGCCGGATACGCCGTTTGGCGGCGGCGAAACGGTGGTGGTGCCGCAGACCGATATCTCGGTGCGTGACAGCGGCGGCTCGCTGCAGCACGTGCGCAGCAGTACCGATCTGAACGCGGTGATCCGCGCCCTCAACAGCCTGGGCGCCACGCCGAACGAGCTGATGTCGGTTCTGCAGGCGATGAAAAGTGCCGGCTGTCTGCGGGCGAAGCTGGAGGTGAACTGATGAATGCCTTCGACAAATTCGACCAGCCAGCGTTTGATGTTCGTTCGCTGGATACGCTGAAACGGGAGGCCGGGCGGCAGTCGCCCGGCGCGCTGAAAGCGGCGGCAAAGCAGATGGAGGGGATTTTCGTGCAGATGATGATGAAGAGCATGCGCGATGCCACCTTTAAGAGCGATCTGCTGAGCAGCCAGTCTTCAGAGATGTACACCGCGATGCACGATCAGCAGGTCGCACAAAACATTGCCGGGAGTGGTCAGCTCGGCTTTGCCGATCTTATCGTCCGCCAGTTGGGTGGGGAGGCTGATGAACCCGTGGTGAGCGCACCAGGACGTGATTTCCTGCCCCCGGGCCTTTCTTCGGCTCCTGCCAGCGGGCCACTGCGCCTGCCTGCGCCCGTATCGTTCGCCAAACCGGCGGAAGGGGCGCATCCGTTTATTGCCCGTCTGCTGCGCCCGGCCCAGGCCGCCGCGCAGCAGAGCGGGCTGCATCCGCATCTGATCCTCGCCCAGGCGGCGCTGGAATCCGGCTGGGGGAAACGCGAAATCCCGGCGGCGGACGGCCGCCCGAGCCACAACCTCTTTGGCATTAAAGCGACGGGAGACTGGCGCGGCAAAACCACTGAGATCACCACCACCGAATATATCAACGGCGTGAAGCAGAAGGTGAAAGCCGCCTTCCGCGTCTATGACTCCTATGAACATGCCCTTTCTGACTACGCAAAGCTGTTGACCAAAAATCCGCGCTATCGCGGCGTGGTGCAGTCCGGTTCGCCGGAACAGGGGGCAAAGGCGCTGCAGGCGGGGGGCTATGCGACCGACCCGGCCTACGCCAAAAAGCTCATCACCATTATTCAGAAAGTGAAAGGCGATATTCAGCAGGGCGTGAACGCTTACAAAAACGATCTCGACAAAATTTTTTAGTGATTTTTTGAATCACCGATGAAATAGACAGAGCCATGAACTTTCTGGCCCGGTTGCGTATGCCGGGCCTGCAATCAGGGAATATCGAATATTATGAATAACTTATTTAACCTTGCGAAAGGTGGCCTGAGCGTTGCACAGGCTGCATTGCGCGTGACGGGTGATAATCTGACAAACGGCATGTCCGGCACTTACAGCCGTCGCAGTCTGATCATTGGCGAAATGGGCGGTATGTCTACCGGACAGGGCTTTTTCGGTTACGGGGCGCGCGCCAGTGGTGTCGAGCGCGCCTATGACGCGTTTGCCAACAATCAGATGCGTGGCTCGCTTTCTCACTATGCCGCTCTCGCCGGGCGAAATGAACAGTTAGCGGACATCGACAATATGCTGGCCGACGAGTCCGATAATGTTTCGGTCTCAATGAACGATATGTTTAAGGCCATGGCGACGCTGAGCGGTAATCCGTCTGATGGGTCGGGGCGAGCGGCGGTGTACAACTCCCTTGGTACGCTGGCGAATCGTTTTAACGCCAGCGCCAGGCGCCTGACCGCACTGGAAAAGAGCACCAATACACAGATTGAGCAGAGCACCAAAGATATTAACAGCTATACCCAGCAACTGGCAGAGCTGAATAAACAGCTTGAACGCGCCCAGGGAAATGGTGCTCCGCCTGCCGACCTGCTCGACCAGCGCGATGCGCTGCTGGAAAAGATGAGCGAGCACATTGGGATCACAGTGACCGAAGACAAAACCTCGGGTCGGGTTGACGTACTCCTGTCTGACGGACGTCCGCTGGTGTCCGGAGACAGAGCCTATAAGCTACAAACCTCGCCCTCGGACAGCGATCCCAATAAAACCATCGTCTCCTACGTGGATGCGAACGGTAAAGCCTCGCCGCTGGATGAAAGCAACATCACCAAAGGTCGCCTGGGGGGGTTGTTTAAATTCCGTAACGAAGACCTGACTGTTGCGCGCCAGGAGCTCGATCAGATCGCCTTTACGATGGCGAACCGCATGAACGAGCAGCATGCGCAGGGTTATACGCCAGACGGAAAACAGGGTGGGGATCTCTTCTCACTGGCAGAAATTAAAGCCTATGCCAACGCGAAAAACACCGGGACCGGTAAGCTGGGAGCAATTACCGTCGCCGACTACAAAAATGTCAAATCAGAAAACTATACCCTGACCAGCGATGGTGCTGGCGGTTGGACCGTAACGGGTGAAGATGGACGCACGGTACCTGTAGATACGACCGATCCGACGAAGCTCAAATTTGACGGTGTGGAAATTGACGTTCCGGCGACCGGTTTCGATGCCGGCGACAGTTTCACCCTTAACCCGATGGCTGGTGCTGCGGAAGGGATAACCCGCAAGATCGCCAGCGCGCAGGAGTTTGCGGCTGCGGGTGATAACGCGGGTGAACCGGGTGATAGCAAGAACCTCGATGCGCTGCGAAAAATCCAGGATGAAAAGCTGATTGGCGAAAACACGTTAACTGAAGCCTACGCCAGTCTGGTGGGGACTATCGGTGACCATGCGCGTGGCGTGAAATCTGAGCTTGCCAGTGCCGAAACTGATTTTCAGACCAAGTACGACACTAAGCAGGCGCTCTCTGGCGTCAATATGGATGAGGAGTACATCAATCTGGATATGTTTAAACAGTATTACAACGCCAACGCGCAGCTGCTGAAAACCGCTACCGATATGTTTGATGCCTTACTGTCTATCCGATAAGGAACCGATGATGCGATTAAGTACGCTTTATATGTATAAAACTAGCGCAGAGGCCATGACGAAACGCATGAGTCAAAGCAATGATGTTTATTTGCGCATGTCGGCAGGCAAAACGCTGCTGAAGGCGTCGGACGATCCGGCGGCTGCAACCGACGCGGTGAAACAGCAGGACGCGCTGGCAAAACTGGAGATGTACAGCAGCGTGCGTTCGAGCGCGCGCGGCGCGCTCGAACATGGGGACAATATTCTGAACGGTGTGGTGAATTTAATGACCACTACCCTTAAAGAAAAACTGGTTGCTGCGGGCAATGGAACCTACCCGGAAGAGGGGTTAGAAGCATTAGGTAAAGAGATGGAGGGTATATGGAAAAATATGCTCGATCTCGCCAATAACCGTGACGGTAACGGTCGTTATATTTTTTCTGGTTTTCAGACGGATAAGCCGCCATTTGATGAAAACGGTGTCTATCAGGGAGGCACTGAAGCCCGAAAGCAGACCGTTGCAGACAGTACCGAGATGCAGATCGGCCATCTGGGTAGTGAAATTTTTGATGATATTTTCACCGTTCTTAAAGCTGCCACAGAGGCCATCAAAGCCGATCCGTTTGACGAAGACGCGATGAAAGCAGCAATGAAAGCCGCCAGCAAAGCCGTTGACGCAGGTATCGACCGTCTGGGTAAGGCGCAGGCCGAACTGGGAACGAATCTGCAGCAGTTGGACGCGCTGGATCTGTCCGGTGACGTGATGATCAATGACACGATCGTAAAGGTGCAGAACGCGATTGGTTCAGACACCAGCAAGCTGGTGACGCTGGTGTCTGAATCACAGATGTCAGAGCTGGCCTTTAATGCGTCGATGTTCGTCTACAAAAAAATGCAGTCGATGAACCTCTTTAATATGTCCCCCAGTTGACCGTTTAATTGACTCCCACAGGCACCGGCCGTCTGCGGCCGGTGAAAATCTATGTTAACGAAACTCAAAATTTATAGCGCAATCAGCCTTATTATTGGCCTGTTTGCGGTGATGCTGTTCGGCGTAACCGCCTATTATGTCTATGACACAGTCTCAAATAATACCAATTTCAAACGTATTGTCGTGGCCTCTGAAAATAACGATCAGATGCGCGATGCCGCCTATAACATCAGCGCGGTAATGGCCAATACCAACGGCCTGATGCTGCAGGCAGCGCTGGGTAACCCGGTTTCTGAGAATGTTGCCAAACATACGGTGAATGTGGTGAAACTTGCGCGTCGTAATATGGATGCGTTTATGGCCTCGCCGTTTAACACCCCGGAGGAGAATCGTCTGGCGGCTGAGGTCAATGCGGCTTTCAACGAAGTGTACAAGGTTGCCGAAATTAAGCTGGGCTACCTGCATAACCCGGCAGGGTATTCCGGGTCGCTGGAACACGATATGGAGCTGCGCACCGCGCTGCGTAATAAGGTCGATCAGTATACCGATACCAGCGCCCGCATGAGCGAAAGCTATATTCATGCATCCGAGCGTGGCTACAAGATTATGTTGGGTGTCGGAATTGCTGTGCTGATTCTGGCCGTCGGGCTGTTATTCGCCGTGCGTTACTGGCTGCGCCATACCCTGGTGCGTCGTATGGAGACCACGGTTGAAATGCTGCGTCGCGTGGCGGCGGGCGATCTGAGTCAGCCCATTGACACTGGCAGCCAGAATGAAATTGGCCACATGTTGACCGAGCTGGAGACCATGCGTACTTCCCTGACCAGTACGATCCTCGGCATCCGTGACAGCGTGCAGCGTATTCACACCAACGCCCAGGAGATTGCCCACGGCAATAACGATCTCTCTTCCCGTACGGAAGAGCAGGCGGCGGCGCTGCAGGAGACGGCGGCCAGCATGGAACAGATCAAAACCACCGTGCGTCAGAATGCCGATAACGCCCATGCGGCGCGTGAGCTGGCGGAAAGCGCCAGCCACAATGCCCATAACGGCGGGGAAGTGATGCAGAGCCTGGAGCAGATCATGGCGCAGATCACCACCAGCTCGCGCCAGATTGCCGATATCAACGGCGTGATCGACAGCATTGCCAACCAGACCAACATTCTGGCCCTGAACGCGGCGGTGGAAGCGGCACGAGCAGGTGAGCAGGGGCGTGGTTTTGCGGTAGTGGCAGAAGAGGTGCGTAACCTGGCAAAACGCAGCGCCGATGCGGCCAAAGAGATCAACCAGCTGATCAATACCAGCGTGAACAATATCGATGTCGGTTCACGTCAGGTCGGGCAGGCCAGCACCGTGATGCAGGAGATTGTGACCTCTGTTGCGCAGGTAACGCAGATCATGGGCGAAATCACCTCGGCGTCTGACGAGCAGAGCGCGGGTATCAATCAGATTTCCCAGGCGGTCAACGAAATGGATCTGGTGACCCAGCAGAATGCGGCGATGGTGGAAGAGGCGGCAATGGCGGCGGGCGAACTGGAAGCGCAGTCCGATGCGCTGGAGAAACTGGTGGCGCAATTCAGGTTGAACCATGAGAGCGCGATGGCGAAGGTGCCTGTGGAAGTGAATAAACCGCAGCGTCAAAAAGAGCCCGACCTGGCCCAGTGGGAAACCTTTTAATTTTATTAAATACCGCCATTAATCTCGCTATTTTATAAAATAGCCTGTTAATACAGACGAAGTAACAGAATGCGCATTTTTATAAAGGCTTATCGCACTATTTGAATGCGCCATTTCACCGGATAATTCTTTAAGAGAATAGCAGGTGGAATGCAATCGTGGATGGTATTTACACGGCCGAAGGGCTGGAAAATAAATCGGTAGTCTGGTCTAAATATCACTATCTGGTGCGGCAGGAGGCATTGCGTTTACATAAGCGACTTCCTGCCAGCGTCGAGCTGGATGATTTAATTCAGGCGGGCTCAATCGGTTTTTTAAGTGCAGTCGAGAGTTTTGACCCCAAAAAAGGGGTAACGCTTACGGCGTGGATCGCCCAGCGGGTGAAATGGGCATTATTAGATGAGCTGAGAGAAAGTGACTGGGTTCCACGTCGGGTACGCACCCATACGCGTGAAATTGTCGCGCTTATTCAGCAAATCGAGCAGGAAAAAGGGGGCGAAGCTACTGAAGCTGAAATCGCCGAACGCATGGGCGTCTCGTTGCAGGAATTTCAGCAGATGCTGGCAGATAATAACGCCAGCCAGATGTACTCGGTTGATGAGCTGCAGGAGAATTATGCCGACAGCTGGGAGACAAACGGCGATGAGAATGAACAGCTTAATCCACTGAATGACGCTATCAAAGAAAATTTGATAGAACGGATCGCTGAGCATATTCAGTATATACCCGAAAGGGAACAAGTGCTTTTACAGCTCTATTATCTGCAGGATTTGAATATGAAAGAGATTGGGCTGGTGCTGGGGATTACGGAAACACGCGTGAGTCAGTTACATAGTCTGGCCGTGAAAAGGTTAAGAAGCCGTATGGAATCAGCTTAACGTGAATTACAGGATATTAACATTTATATTGTTAATACTGGTTTCTCTGCAGGATTAATCATTAAAATCAAGGTTTAATAACGTTTAATAATGCTTTATTAACTTATAAAATCAACGAGTTAACATCAATTTGTGGATTTGAGGAAATTTCTGTCGCTTGTTCGGAAAATACTTAGTGTTTATGATTTTGCCAGTTTTGAGATGCAGCCTCCTTTGGCATTGACTCATTTACTGAGGAAGAATGACTTACCTTGGTGAATATCAATACCAAAAGACTCTCTGCATCAGTTCGGAAACGTTATCTATCTTAACTGACATGCCAGCTTTTGGCTGAATAACATTGGGAGTTTTCGCCTGTGTCCAATTTTGACGAGTATCTGCAAAATATTCACGATATTAACCTGTCCTATCTTCTGCTGGCGCAGCAGCTGATCCGTCAGGATAAATTTGCGGCGGGTTTTCGCCTTGGATTGTCTGAAGGCACAATTGATAACCTGAAAGAACTTTCGCTGCCACAATTAATGAAGCTGGCCACCACTAATCAGCTTATCTGTCGTCTGCGGGTTGACGATGAAGTTGTGATTGAAAATCTGACCAAGGATTCGCGTATTGAAGCGCTGCAGCAAATTCACACCGGCATTATTTTGTCGACCAATCTTCTTAATGCCTTAAGCGAAGAAGATGCCATTACCGCGGAGGAGGCATAATCATGTGTGGTGAAAAGAGTCTGCTGCAGGAAATTGACGAAGTAAATATCGCCATGGGGTTAATTTCTCTCGGGGCGAGAATGCAGGTGCTGGAATCGGAAACATCACTCAGCCGCCGTCGCCTGCTTCGTTTATATAAAGAGTTGCGCGGCTGTCCGCCGCCAAAAGGGATGCTGCCCTTTTCCGAAGACTGGTTTATGTCGTGGGAGCAGAATATTCACTCTTCCATGTTCTACAACATTTACCTCTATTTGAAAAAGACCGAGCAGGGCCGCTCCATTGAAATGCTGATGAAGACCTATCGTCTTTATCTGGAACAGTGCAGTACCTGTTCTGATGAGAAGCCGGTGCTGGGGCTGACCCGAGCCTGGACATTATTACGCTTTATCGACTGCGGCATTATTTCGCGTAAAGCCTGTAGCGTGTGTGGTGGTGGTTTTATCGTCACCACCGAATTTATTAAAAACCCATTTACCTGCAGCTTGTGCAGCCCGCCGTCGCGCGCGCTTAAAAAATCCCAGGTGAGCAATACCGGGCTTCTGGGCTCGTTTGCCGCGCCGGAAATCATGACGGCGTAACCCCAGACGGCTGTGCGCAAGATGGCGTTTACCTGATGCCGGGAGGACCGGCATCGGTCAAAAAAGTAAAAGGAGAGAGTGTGTTAGTTATTGTTGGCTATCTTGTTGTCATATTGACCGTTTTTGGTGGTTTTCTTCTGTCCGGCGGTAACCTGATGGCGCTGTTTCAGCCGCTGGAATTGCTGATTATCGGCGGTGCCGGGGTCGGGGCGTTTATTGTCGGCAACAATATTAAATCCCTGAAGTCGACGGGGAAGGCGCTGGTTAAAATCTTTGTCGGTAAGCGCTACAACAAAGCGGTGTATATGGATTTGATGGCGCTGATGTTTCTGCTGCTCTCCCAGAGCCGCGTTCACGGGCTGATGTCGCTGGAAAAGGACATTGAAGACCCGCAGAACAGCGATATTTTCAGCGCCTATCCCCGCCTGATGAGCGACCCAATGCTCGCCAACTTTATCCTCGACTACTTCCGTCTGATGATTGGCGGCAGCATGAATTCCCATGAAATCGAAGCCCTGATGGACGAGGAGATCGAAACCTGTGAAGAAGAGCTGGAAGTGCCCGCCCACAGCCTGAACACGGTTGGCGATGCGTTTCCGGCATTCGGTATTGTAGCGGCGGTAATGGGGGTGGTTAACGCGCTGGGGTCGGCGGATCGCCCGGCGGCGGAGCTGGGTATGCTGATTGGCCACGCGCTGGTGGGCACCTTCCTCGGGATCCTTATCGCTTATGGTTTTGTCTTACCGCTGGCGACGTTGCTGCGCCAGAAGAGTTCTGACCAGGTCAAAATTTTGCAGTGCATTAAGGTAACGCTGCTCTCCAGCCTGAATGGTTATGCCCCGCAGATTGCGGTTGAGTTTGGTCGTAAAACCATCTTTACCAGCGAACGCCCGTCGTTTGAAGAGCTTGAAGAGCACGTGCGTGAAGTCAAATCTAACGCCACGCTGAAAACCAAAACCTCGGACGGCGCCGCATGAAGAACGTCACGCCTGTCATCATTTCACGTAAGCGTAAGAAAAAGAAACATGCCCACCACGGTGGGACATGGAAGATTGCCTATGCCGATTTTATGACCGCGATGATGGCGTTCTTTCTGGTGATGTGGCTGCTGTCGCAGTCCACGGACATGGAAAGGGAGCTCATTGCCGATTACTTCCGTATGCCGCTGAAGCCCTCGATGGCCAACGGCGATAAAACCAGCCTGAGCGACAGCGTCATTCCCGGGGGAGGGGATGACATTCTCAAGCGGCAGGGTGAGGTGTTTAAAGGACAAATTGCCAGTATCGATAAGCACAAGCGCTTCGAAAGCCTGAAGCAGGCGAAAGAGAAGCTGCAGAAGATGATCGAAACCGATCCGCGGCTGAATAACTTTAAATCCAACATTCTGCTCAACCTCACCAACGACGGTCTGCTGATCCAGATCACCGACTCGCAGGACCGCCCGATGTTCCGCGTCGGCAGCGAACTGCCGGAATCCTACATGAACGGCATTCTGCAGGCGCTGGTGCCGCTGCTGCAGGAGTTGCCAAACGCGTTGAGCCTGACGGGGCACACCGATTCGCTGCCGTATGCCGGTGGCGACGGCGGATACAGCAACTGGGAGCTATCCGCCGGGCGCGCAAATGCCGCCCGCCGGGTGTTGATCCGGGGCGGCCTTAACGATGAACGCTTCTTACGCGTGATTGGCACCGCCAGCCGAATGCCGCTGGAGAACACATCCCCGGACAGTGCGGTGAACCGCCGCATCAGCATTTTGGTGCTCAGCCGCTCGAAAGAGCAGGAGATCCGTCTGGAAGATACGCAGGCCCAGCGTGCAGATAGCGTGCTGAGCGATATCAATCTGCAAAACGTGCAGGGCTATACCGATGGACATGAATGATTTTTCGCAGATCTTCTTTACCGAGGCGGAAGAACTGCTGACTGAGATGGAGCAGCTTTTGCTGCAGCTTGACATAGAAGCACCGGACCAGGAGCAACTGAACGCCATCTTTCGTGCGGCACACTCGCTGAAAGGGGGCGCGGCAACCTTTGGCTTTACCGCATTACAGGAGACGACCCACCTGCTGGAGAACCTCCTTGACCAGGCGCGGGCAGGGGAGAGAACGCTCAGTCGCTCAATCATCAACCTTTTTCTGGAATGTAAGGACATTATGCAAGCGCAGCTGGAAGCCTATCAGTCTTCGCAGGAGCCTGATGAAGCCCGTTATCGCTATATCTGTGAAGCCCTGAGGGAGATTGCCCTTGAAGGCCAGCAGCCTGTGACGCCAGCCGAACCCGCGCCAGCGTCTGCCAGCACGACGCAGGAAACGGAAACCACACTGGTGGTGACCCTGCGTAACGTCGGGGCGCGCGAACAGACGACGCTGCGCGACGAGCTGACCAACATGGGCGAGGTGACAGACGTTGAGGCGACGTCAGACAGCATGACGGTCACGCTACAGACCTCTGCCTCGGCGGAGGATATCACTGCCGTGCTCTGCTTTGTGCTTGACAGCAAGCAGATTGAGATACGTTCTGCAGAAGCCACTCCGCCGGTACCAACGCCTGCTGCGCTACCTCAAACCGTTATCAAAAAAGCGCCTCCTGCACCACGCGCAGCCAGTCAGGAGTCGGGCAGCATTCGCGTGGCGGTGAGTAAAGTCGACCAGATCATCAACCAGGTCGGTGAGCTGATTATCACCCAGGCAATGCTCTCCCAGCTGTCGAAAACCCTCGATCCGGCCAGCTACGATTTGCTGTCCGGCTGCGTGGCGCAGATGGAGCGCAACACCCGCGAGCTGCAGGAGTCGGTGATGTCCATCCGTATGATGCCGATGGACTACGTTTTTAGCCGCTTCCCGCGGCTGGTGCACGACCTGGGCGCTCGCCTGAATAAAGAGGTCGAACTGACCCTGAAAGGCGGTTCCGCCGAGCTGGATAAGAGCCTGATTGAGCGCATTATCGACCCGCTTACCCACCTGGTGCGTAACAGCCTCGACCACGGCATTGAAGAGAAAGAGGTGCGCGCCGCAAAAGGCAAACCGGTGACCGGGAACCTGACGCTTTCAGCCGAACACCACGGCGGCAATATCGTGATTGAGGTCAGCGACGACGGTGCCGGGCTGAACCGGGAGAAAATTCTCGCCAAAGCCCGCTCTCAGGGGATGACCATCAGCGACACCATGAGTGATGACGACGTGTGGATGCTGATCTTCGCCGCCGGTTTCTCTACCGCCGAGAGCGTGACGGATGTCTCCGGGCGTGGCGTCGGCATGGACGTGGTGCGACGCAACATTCTGGCGATGGGCGGCCACGTGGACGTGCTCTCGACGCCGGGGGCCGGGACCACCATTCGCATTATTCTGCCGCTGACGCTGGCGATCCTCGACGGCATGCTGGTGAAGGTGGGGGACGAGATTTACGTCCTGCCGCTGGGCGCGGTGATGGAGTCGCTGCGGCCGACCGACGACATGCTGTGCCGCTTTGTCGGCGAAGAGCGTCTGCTGCAGGTGCGCGGCGAATATCTGCCGCTGGTGCTGCTGCGCCAGCGCCTCTCGGTGGCGGGCGAAGCGCCTGCCGATGACGGCATTGTGGTTATTGTGCAAAGCGCGGGCTGCCGCTATGCGCTGTGGGTCGATCAGCTTATCGGCCAGCAGCAGGTGGTGGTTAAGAACCTCGAACATAACTATCGCAAAGTGCCTGGCGTCTCTGCAGCGACCATCCTCGGTGATGGCAGCGTGGCGCTGATCCTTGATGTGGTTGAGCTTTCAACGCTCAACGCTCCACAACCCCAGAGGGAGGGGGTAAACGCATGACTGTAGCAACCGCCAGTAAACCCGCCGCAACCGACGCCATCGCCCAGGAGTACCTCGTATTCCGCCTGGGCGATGAAGAGTACGGCATTGATATTCTTAAAGTGCAGGAGATCCGTGGCTGCGATCGCCTCACACGCATTCCGAACGCGCCGAACTTTATTACCGGCGTAACCAACCTGCGCGGCGTGATTGTGCCGATTGTCGATCTGCGCGTGCGCTTTGATCTGCCCGATCCGTCACAGGACGACAAAACGGTGGTCATCGTGCTCAATCTGAACGATCGCGTGGTGGGTATCGTGGTTGACGGCGTGGCAGACGTGCTGTCGATAGATGTGGATAACATCAAGCCGACCCCGGACGTGGCCTCGGTGCTCTCTGGCCGCTACCTGCTTGGGCTGGGCGTGCTCGACAGTCGAATGATTATTCTGGTGAATATTGAGATGCTGCTGAGCCGTGAAGAGATGGCGCTGGTGGATTCGGTGACCGAGTCATATATCGACTCCCGCTAAGGCGCATCGCGCTTTCTGGATATGCATCAGCGGTGGAGGTTGCCGCTGATTCATAAGTCGCTATTATGAATATTCGAGTTTCCAGAAAGCGCTAAGGATTGCCAGAATCTATGCCCGTCAATTTCGACCTCAACGATCTTTATGCCTTCAGAGCGCTGGTGGAGTACGGTAACTTCCGTATTGCCGCGGAATCTATCTGCCTCTCCCAGTCCGCCTTAAGCCGCCGCATTGAAAAGCTGGAGACCGCCGTCGGCGCGAAACTGTTCGACAGAACCACCCGGCGCGTGACGCTGACGCTCTTCGGGCAGACCTTTGCCGACCGCTGCGGGCAGCTTCTGGAAAACGTGGAAACGATGCTGGCGGATATCGACAAGGTGAGCGAGGAGCGCACCGGGCTAATTACCGTTGCCACCGTGCCTTCGGCGGCTTGCCATTTTATGCCGGAGGTGATCCGCCAGTTTCATCGCCGCTATCCGCGCGTGCGCATCAAGCTTATCGACAGCAGCGCGGGCAACGTCATTGACGCGGTGGCCAGCGGGCAGGCGGATTTTGGCATCTGTTTTGCGAGGAGCCTGCAGCCAGATCTCACCTTTATTCCGCTGGTGGAGGATGTATACGTCGCCGCGTGTCGTCGCGATCATCCGCTGGCGGGACGCAAGAGTCTGACCTGGCAGGCGTTTTATCAGCAGGATTACATCAGCCTGGACATTACATCGGGCAACCGGAATCTGCTCGATCAGATGCTCGGCCATATTAAGCCGGAGCGCCCGGGGATCTGCGAGACGCGCCACGTCACCACGATGCTGGGAATGGTGGAGGCGGGGATTGGTATTGCTGCCGTCCCCGCCATGTCAATGCCGCACTCTGAGCACTCCTTCCTGACGCACATTCCGCTGACCGAGCCCGAGGTCAAACGCACTGTCGGGCTGATCCGGCGCAGCGGGCGTATTCAGTCGTGGATTGCCGCTGAGCTGGAAACACTCATTACTGCGCGTTATCGCGCGGCGGAGTGACTGGGAGCATCCCGGTGGCGGTGATGGTCTCCTGCGCGTTTGCTGATGCGAGGTAATCCAGCAGCGCTTTACCTTCGGAAGGATGCTCCGCGTGAGCGGTGACCGCGCCGGCAAAACGGGTGATGTACTGCAGGTTATCCGGCAGTTTGCCAACAAAGGTTACGCCGGGCACGGGTAACAACTCGCTGACCTGCTGGAAACCCACGGCGTATTTCCCTTTTGCCACCTCAGAGGCGACCGGGATGCGCTCCACCTTATGCGCTTTGCCCTCTACCTGTGCTTCAATCCCCAGCTTTTTGAAGAGCTCTGTTTGCACATACCGGCCGCTGGCGCTGTCGGAATAGGCGATGGCGCTGGCCTTAAGCAGGGTCTGTTTTAGCGCGCTATCGGTCGCGATATCCGGTACCGGCGAGCCGGCTTTCACCACCACGCCGATGGGCGAATCCGCCAGCTCAACGCGCGAACCTTCTTTGACCATCCGGTCCTTCGCCAGGTGCGCCAGCGCATCACCCACCATAATCACCACGTCTGCTTTTTCACCGCGCGCCAGTCGGTTGGGGATCGCCTGCGGCGTCTGTCCCATCGACGGCCCCGGGATCAGCACGATATGGTCGCCCGTCCGGGCTTCATACTGGGGGGCGAGTTTTTCCAGCGCGGCCTTAAAACCGCCTGAAATCATGACCGTCACCTCCTGGGCCAGCGCGCCTGCGCTGGTCGCCAGTATTACCAGCCCGGTCAGACCTGAACGTACAAATGTGCGCATATTATCCTCTCTGTACTTGCAGACGCATCGCGCTGCGACGGTAGAGATAAAGCGTTGCCAGCAACGCGCAGATCGCCGCGAAGCTCATCCAGTAGCCCGGGGAGGCTTTATCGCCGGTGTACTCAATCAGGGCCGTTGAAATGACCGGTGTAAACCCGCCGAAGATCGCGGTAGCAAGGCTATACGCCAGTGAGAAACCGGCAACACGCACTTCAACCGGCATGATCTCCGTCAGCGCCGGGATCATCGCGCCGTTATAGAGGCCATAGAGGAAGGAGAGCCACAGCAATACGCTCAGCATCATGGAGAAGCTCGGTGCCTGCGCCAGCAGCGTCAGGGCCGGATAGCTGGTTGCCAGCGCCAGCAGCGTCATGGCAACCAGCACCGGTTTACGGCCGAAGCGGTCCGACAGGGCACCGCCCACCGGCAGCCAGATAAAGTTGGAGATGGCCACCAGCAGCGTCACCAGCAGGCTGTCGGAGGCGCTGAGCATTAACACTTTTTTGCCGAAGGTAGGCGCATAGACGGTGATCAGGTAGAACGCGGTGGTGGTCATGGCGACCATCAGCATGCCCGCGACCACAACCGGCCAGTTCGCCAGCAGGGTGGTAAAGACCTGACGCATCGCCAGCGTGTGACGGCGGGTGCGAAACTCTTCGGTCTCTTCCAGCTTGCGGCGCAGGAAGAAGATAAACGGCACAATCAGGCAGCCGAACAGGAACGGGATCCGCCAGCCCCATTCACGAATGGCGCTCTCTTCCAGCATCGCGTTCAGCGCAAAGCCCATTGCGGCGGCCACCATAATCGCCACCTGCTGACTGCCGGACTGCCAGCTGGTAAAGAAGCCTTTGCGACCCGGCGTGGCAATTTCAGCCAGGTAGACCGACACGCCGCCAAGCTCCGCCCCGGCGGAAAAGCCCTGCAGCAAGCGTCCAGCCAGCACCAGCAGTGGCGCCCACAGGCCGATGCTCTCATAAGAGGGGATCAGCACAATCAGGAAGGTGCCGGCCGCCATAATCGACAGGGTGGTGATTAACCCTTTACGGCGACCCACCTTGTCGATGTAAGCCCCGAGGACAATCGCGCCAATGGGGCGCATTAAGAAGCCTGCGCCGAAGACGGCGAAGGTCATCATCAGCGAGGCAAACTCACTGCTCGCCGGGAAGAAGGTATGCGCGATGTAGGTGGCATAGAACCCGAACAGGAAGAAGTCGAATTGCTCAAGGAAATTGCCCGAGGTGACGCGAAGTATCGCGCCCGCTCTTGCGCGAACGGTTGCAGGTGGGGTTGAGGAAATCATGGTCGTCTCCAGTTTTTTATTGACGTGTTGTCCGTCTGTTTCTGAAAACTGGCGCATTAAACGGAAATTAATAAGCGCAAATCACGCATTAACTGATGCGTACTGCACATCAATGACAGGACGTTGACCGGGATTTACATACCTAACAATAACTTAACAATTCCTTGATTTTTCATTCACCATAATTCGCTAAGTGGCTGATATCGCTATTTTGTGATATCGCGCAGAAGGGCAGAGTAGCCGCTGCTCTTGTCGGGTGGCGCTTCGCTTACCCGACCTGTGAATTTTGTAGGCCCGTGCAAGCGTAGCGCCGCCGGGCAAAACTGGCAGAGCGCTCTATTCAGCGCAGCGCCTGTGCAATCGCGCTAAACATCAGCGACGCTTCCAGCGGCTGGGCGCTGAAAGACGGCTCCGCCTGCGGCCAGGTGGACCACTGGACGATCACCAGGTTTTCCTTTTGATTCACCATAATCATCTGGCCAAAAATCCCCAGCGCCCAGAGTGAATCTTTCAGGGAATCCTCTGGCGCGGGCTTAACGTCTTTTGCCGTGGCGGGCACCTCGTTATTCCACCACTGATAGCCGTACAACCCTTTCGGATGCGCGTCTGAGACGGAACCTTTCGCCTGCGTCCAGTCTGACGACTCTTTTACCCAGCCGTCAGGCAGGATCTGTTTGCCCGAAGGGAGCGTACCGTTATGCAGGATAAATTCGCCGAAGCGGCCCCAGTCTTCCAGCGTGGCGTTAAAGCCGTGCGCGCCGACATCGTGCTGGCCTTTACGATAGGCATGCCACACGCCGTCGTTCGCCATCCCGTACGGCTGCCAGATGCTTTTCTCCAGGTACGCCGCCAGCGTCATACCGGTGGCGCGCTCCAGCACGTCACCCAGCAGCCACGCGCCACCCGATGAATAGGACCAGTTCTCTCCGGCCGGATGTTCCCGACGTAATCCTTTCACCAGCTTACGCACGCAGTCGTAGGTGCCCGGCTTCGCTTCGCATTCGGTGAGCTGCGCGAAATCAGACTGTGGGTTGGTGTAGTCTTCGTTCCACGCCACGCCAGAGGTGTGAGTGATCAGCTGTCTCAGCGTCACGCCATCCCACGCCGTGCCTTTTAAATCGGGTTCGTAGCGGGTGATAAGATCGTCAAGGGAGTGGATTTTGCCCTCTTTAAGGGCGACCCCGACCAGCGCAGAGACCACGGATTTCCCCACCGAACGTGATGTCCAGAGCGTGGAATCGGTATTGCCTTCACCCAGATATTTCCACGCTATTTTGCCGTCCTTCAGCACCAGCATGCCGCTGACGTTCTGGCGCTTCACGTAATCCTGGAGGGTATAAGTCTTGCCATTAACCTGATACCGGGCGTCGGTAAGCGGTTTCTCTGCTGCCAGCAGCGGTGTGGCCTTTCCGTGGCGGAAAACATCGCCCGCGTAGTTGCGATAGTCGTTACGAAAGCCCACCACGCGATCCGCCTGACTCCAGGTGAGCATGCTGTGCGTGTCGGGAAGGGTTGCGTCAAACGGTGCAGGACACTGGTTGAGGTCGGTGCCGTGACAGGCAGCCATAACGGCAGGGGATAAGAGGCTGCTGACCACCAGTGCGGCGAGCAGGCTGCGGTTTAACGTTTTGTTTTTCATGTTTATCTCGTTTGGTTCAGGAAGGACTTCAGTTTAAGAAGCCGCGCCCTATAATAAAAAACGGGTTATGGGGGAAATTCCCCCGAAAAACGGAATGAAGGGAGAGGAGGCGATGGTCTATTCATTTGCCCAACTGGAGGCGTTTACTGCGGTGGCAGAGCACGGCAGCCTGATGAAGGCGGCCATTAAGCTCGATAAAGACCGTACGACCCTGCGCGATCTGATCGATTTTCTTGAGGACGGGCTGGGTTATGCCCTGTTCCTGCGCGAGGGACGCAGCGTGCGGCTAACGCCTGAAGGGGAACAGCTTCAGCGACAGGCGCACCTGCTGATGCGTCAGGTGAAAGCCTTTGAGGCCTTTGCCAGAGCGGTGCCGGACAGCGCGACGCAAGACATTGCCCTTGTTTACGATCCGTTCACTCCCCGGGCTTTTCTGCAGGCGCTGATTGCAGAAATGGCGGCACAAAAAATACGCCTGAGCCTGACCAGCGCGTCGCGTGACGAGGCGGAAGCTCTGCTGGCGAGCGGAGAGGCGGATTTAGGTATCTGCCAGGCGCGCAACCGTAGCGTGGGCAATGAGATGGAGTGGCGGGCTTTGGGAGCCATCGACATGGATTTTTATGCCGCAGACGCGCTTTTTGCGAAGGTTGCCACGCCGGTTTCGCTGCTCGATCTCTCTCTGGTTCCGCAGGTGGTTATGCATGCCGCGTCAGATGAACCGGTTGCCCGTCGTCTGCAAATTGCCGGGCATACCCTTTTCTCTAATGAAATTGAGATGCTGCGCGGCCTGCTGGAACAGGGCTGTGGCTGGGGCTTTTTGCCGACCCATCTTCATGCGACGCAGTGGAAAAACGTAAAAAGGCTGCCCACCGAAGTGGGCAGCCAGGGGATAAGTCAGACGATGGTCACTATCTGGAAGCCGGGCAGCGACAAGCGTGAGCGGATCAATCAAACATTGTCGCGGCTGCCGGCACTATGGAAACGCTCAGCGCTGTGAACATCCCTGGCACTGTTTGTTCTGGATCTGCTGGAAGAAGTCGTTACCTTTGTCATCCACCAGGATAAACGCCGGGAAGTTCTCCACTTCAATTTTCCAGATGGCTTCCATTCCCAGTTCCGGATACGCCACGCACTCCAGGCTCTTGATGCTGTTTTGCGCCAGTACCGCCGCCGGGCCGCCGATGCTGCCCAGGTAGAAGCCGCCGTGTTTGTGGCAGGCATCCGTCACCTGCTGGCTGCGGTTGCCTTTGGCCAGCATGATCATGCTCGCGCCGTGGGACTGCAGTAAATCCACATACGAGTCCATGCGGCCCGCAGTGGTTGGGCCGAGGGAGCCGGAGGCATAACCTTCCGGTGTTTTGGCCGGGCCCGCGTAGTAAATCGGATGGTCTTTAACGTACTGCGGCAGTTCCTCGCCGTTGTCGAGCAGCTCTTTCAGCTTCGCGTGGGCGATATCACGCGCCACGATGATGGTGCCGTTCAGCGACAGGCGGGTAGAGACCGGGGGCGCGGAAAGTTGCGCCAGGATCTCGTTCATCGGCTTGTTGAGGTTGATGCTGACCACGTCGCCTTCGCCCTGCTGGCGCAGCGATTCAGGAATGTACTGACCCGGGTTGTGCTCCAGTTTTTCAATCCAGATCCCGTCGCGGTTGATTTTCGCTTTGATGTTACGGTCTGCGGAGCAGGAGACACCCATGCCGATTGGGCAGGAGGCACCGTGGCGCGGCAGACGGATCACGCGGATATCGTGAGCGAAGTATTTACCACCAAACTGCGCACCCAGACCCAGGTTCTGCGCTTCCTGGAGCAGTTCCTGTTCGAGCTGAACATCGCGGAACGCCTGGCCGTGTTCGTTCCCCTCGGTGGGCAGGGCGTCGTAGTAGCGGGTGGAGGCCAGCTTCACCGTTTTCAGCGTCGCTTCCGCGGAGGTTCCGCCAATCACGAAGGCAATATGGTAAGGTGGACAGGCCGCGGTACCCAGGGTACGCATTTTCTCCACCAGATAGTTTTTCAGCTTCGCCGGAGTGATCAGCGCTTTGGTTTCCTGATAGAGGTAGGTTTTGTTGGCTGAACCGCCGCCTTTCGCCATGCAGAGGAATTTGTACTCGTCGCCGTCGACGCTGTAGAGATCGATCTGCGCAGGCAGGTTGGTGCCGGTGTTCACCTCTTTATACATATCCAGCGCCGCGTTCTGGGAGTAGCGCAGGTTGTCTTCGATGTAGGTATTGTACACCCCCTGACTCAGCGCGGCTTCATCGCCACCGCCGGTCCAGACACGCTGGCCTTTTTTACCCATGATGATCGCCGTGCCGGTATCCTGGCAGGTTGGCAGCACGCCTTTAGCGGCGATTTCAGAGTTACGCAGGAACTGCAGGGCAACGTACTTATCGTTCTGGCTCGCTTCCGGGTCGTTAAGAATGGCGGCGACCTGCTTCTGATGGGAAGGACGCAGCATAAACGCAGCATCGTGGAACGCCTGCTGTGCCAGCAGCGTCAGCGCCTCTGGCTCGACTTTCAGGACTTCCTGACCGTCGAACTCGGCAACGGAGACGTGCTCTTTGGTCAGCAGATAGTATTCGGTGTCGTCGTGCGCGAGTGGGAAGGGGTTTTGATAAAAAAACGGTTTGTTTGACATAGCTTGCTCCAGAAAAATAAAACCGCCGGAGGAAAAGTCCGGCGGTCAGGAATCAGAACATCATGGACATCCACGGATAACCAATCAGCAGCAGGGCCGCCAGGAAGATGGCACCGAAAATAGTGCCCAGGCGCCAGTAGTCTTTGGTTGGCAGGTAGCCGCTCCCGTAGTAAATCGGGCTTGGGCCGGTACCGTATGGGGTGATGATCCCCATCACACCCAGCGAGGTCACCATCAGCAGGACGAAGACTTCCATATTCATGCCCGGAATGGTGGAGGCGATGGTCAGCATCGCCGGCAGCAGCGCGGTGGTGTGCGCGGTGGTGCTGGCAAACAGGTAGTGCAGCAGGTAGAACGCCAGCAGCAGTACGATGGTGGCAACGCCCGGCGAGATACCGCTCATTAACAGACCGCCCTCTTTACCCAGCCAGCTGATAAAGCCGGTAGAGGAGAGGCCATCCGCCAGCGCGACCAGGGTGGCGAACCAGACGAAGGTATTCCACGCGGCTTTATTGCCGGTGATATCGTTCCACTCCAGCACGCCTGTCCACAGCATCAGACCCACAATCAGCAGGGCAGCCATGGCTGGTTCAATCCACGCGGCGGCGAAGATCCACATCAGCAGCGCACAGCACACGAACACCAGCAGCAGAATTTCATTGCGGGACAGTTTGCCCAGTTTTTCCAGCTCACGGGTTGCCCACAGCGGTACTTCATTATTCACTTTGACTTCTGGCGGGTAGAACCAGTAGGCCAGCAGCGGCATAGTCAGAATCAGCAGAATGCCCAGCGGCAGGAAGGCGAGGAACCAGGTACCCCAGGAGATATCAATCCCTACCGTGCTTTTCACCAGCGCCAGTGCCAGCAGGTTCGGCGCAAGGGCGGAGAGGAACATCGAGCTGGTGATACAGGCCGCGGTGATCGCCACCCACATCAGGTACGAACCTATTTTACGCGCGCTTGGGTCGTTTGGTTTTGAGCCATACAGCGGCGGCAGGTTAGCGATGATCGGGTAGATGGTCCCGCCGCTACGTGCGGTGTTGGACGGCGTAAACGGTGCCAGCAGCAGGTCCGCGAAGGTGATGGCATAACCGAGCGTCAGGCTGCGACGGCCGAGATATTTCACCAGAATCAGCGCCAGACGGCGGCCGAAGCGGGTTTTATCATAGCCCGCGGCGAACATGAAGGCACCGAAGATCAGCCACACAGTCGAGTTACCAAACCCGCTGACCGCCCACTTAAAGGAGGCACCCGCCAGCTTGAATTTCGGGTCGGCCAGCTGTTCAGGGCTGAACAGCACCCACTGGCTGCACAGCGCAATCGCCACCACGCCGGTCAGACCGATCACCGCGCCCGGCAGCGGTTCGAAGATTAAGCCGACGATCACGCCGACAAAGATCGCGAAGTAGTGCCACGCATAAGGCGGCAGTCCTTCTGGTACCGGAACAAACAGCAGCAGGACGGCGACGATGACGGGCAATGCCATCATCAGCAGTCGTTTTGCTTTCCCATTTGATGCCTGGTTCGCCACAGGGGGCGTTACAGCAGTTTTTGTATTCATAGTTTCACGTCTTAAGTTGTCAAAAATTCGGTCGCACTGAAAAACAAAATTGCTTTCTTAAGTTTCTTTGCTTTTTTTAGTTATTAAAGGTGCTGATTTGTATTTTCAGTAATAGCGATTTAACGCATTTTGGTTTGCGCTAAATTAAAAATTGATGATGTTTTTATATTGCGCTTTTGGATGCCATAACTATTGATCGCGATCAAAAAAAGGGAATTGCAGCGGTATTTTTATGCTTTTATTAATAACCACTCTGGCGTATGTGGGTATTACGTATATTATGAGTTCAATTTATCATTTCTGTAACAATGTTGAGTTTTGATAATTTTTATCTGATTGATTTATATGGGATTTCTTGGTTTTGGTGAAATGGTTTTACCATTCGTTATTTAACGAATTTTAAATTATTGTGAATAGTTAAATTACAATCGCTAACACCAATGTGTTATTTGTGTTATCGCAGGGATTAAATAGTTTTTTAACTAACGTAATAACTTTAGAAACTAAAAAAATCATTATATTAATATCATGACATCGGCAAATAACGACGAAATAAAAAAATCAATCCGATAACGAATTCTTAATTTTTAAAGTTTGGAGTTTCAATTATGAGCACTAACGAACGTATTCTGAGCCCCTTCACATTACCGAATGGCACTGAACTGAAAAACCGTTTGTTAATGGCACCCATGACCACCTGTACCGGCTATTACGACGGCACGGTCACCAGCGAGCTGGTGGAGTACTATCGGGCCCGTTCCGGCAGCATTGGTACCATTATTGTTGAATGCTGCTTTATCGATGACCTCGGCCTTGCGTTCCCCGGCGCGATTGGTATCGATAACGACGAGAAAATCGCCGGGCTGGCGAAAATCGCGGACGCCATTAAATCCAAAGGCTCGAAAGCCCTGCTGCAGATCTACCACGGCGGCCGTATGGTCGATCCAAAACTGATCGGTGGCCGCACGCCGGTTGGCCCAAGCGCCGTTGCCGCGCCGCGTGATGGGGCCGCCACGCCGGTTGCCCTGACCGGTGAAGAAGTGGAAGGCATGATCGGCAAGTTTGGTGAAGCCGTACGCCGTGCCATCCAGGCCGGTTTCGACGGGGTTGAAATTCACGGCGCAAATACCTACCTGATTCAGCAGTTCTACTCCCCGAACTCTAACCAGCGCGACGACGAGTGGGGCGGCAGCCGCGATAACCGCGCTAAATTCTCGCTGGCGGTGCTGGATATCACGCACAAAATGGTGCGCCAGTACGCGGACGACGCGTTCATTATTGGCTACCGTTTCTCCCCTGAAGAGCTGGAAGTCCCGGGTATCCGCTTTGAAGACACCATGTACCTGCTGGAAAAACTGGCGGCGCGCGGTGTGGATTATCTGCACTTCTCCGTGGGGGCGACCCTGCGTCCTTCCATTGTCGACACCCAGGACCCAACCCCGCTCATCAAAAAATATTGCGCCATGCGTTCTGAAACCCTGGCTCAGGTTCCGGTGATGGGTGTCGGCGGCGTGGTGAATGCCGCAGACGTTAACGAGGCGCTGGATAGCGGTTACGACCTGATTGCCGTGGGCCGCGCCACCATCGCTTACCCGGACTGGACTGACCGGATCGCGGCCGGTGAGAGTCTGGAGCTGTTTATGGACAGCACCAAACGCGAAGATCTGAGCATTCCTGAACCACTGTGGCGCTTCTCGCTGGTGGAAGCGATGATCCGCGATATGAGCATGGGCGAATCAAAATTCAAACCAGGCATGTTCACTGAGAAGGTGCAGGACGATGTTAACGAACTGGTAATCAACGTTAGCCTGGAAACCGATCGCATCGCCGATATTGCGCTGGCGTCTGGCCCGAGCGAAGACGTTGAGTTTGTCACCAGCTTTGAAGAGATCCGCACCCGCATTCTGGACGCCAACACCCCGCACGTGGATGCCATCACGGGTGCAACCAGCCAGAGTGAAGCGGTGAAAAAAGCGGTCTCTAAAGCGATGCTGAAATCCAGCAAAGCGCTGGCGGCAGAAGAGGGCGCTGACCCGAACGCGACCCGCTGCGTGGATGTGGTGGTAGTGGGTAGCGGCGGTGCCGGTCTGGCCGCAGCCATTCAGGCCCACGATGAGGGCGCGAGCGTGCTGATCGTTGAGAAGATGCCAACCATCGGCGGGAACACCATCAAAGCTTCTGCCGGGATGAATGCCGCCGAGACGCGCTTCCAGCGGGTGAAAGGGATCCAGGACAGCAAAGAGTTGTTCTACCAGGAGAGCCTGAAAGGGGGCGGTAACAAGAACAACCCGGAACTGCTGCGCCGCTTCGTGGAGAATGCGCCGCAGGCGATTGAATGGCTGGCAACCCGCGGCATTATGCTGAATGACATCACCACCACCGGCGGGATGAGCATTGACCGTACGCACCGTCCAAAAGACGGCTCTGCGGTAGGCGGCTATCTGATCAGCGGCCTGGTGCGTAACGTCAACAAACGCAACATCGACGTAATGCTTGATACGTCCGTCAGCGACATCCTGTTCGAAAACGGTGAAGTCACCGGCGTGCGTCTGACCACAGAAGAGAACGAAACCCTCACCGTGACCACTAAAAGCGTCATTGTCGCCACCGGTGGCTTCAGCGCCAACAGCCAGATGGTGGTGAAATACCGCCCTGACCTGGAAGGTTTTGTCACCACCAACCACAAAGGGGCAACCGGCGGCGGTATCGCGCTGCTGGAACGCATCGGTGCCGGTACGGTAGATATGGGCGAGATCCAGATCCACCCAACCGTTGAGCAGAAAACCTCGTACCTGATTTCCGAATCCATTCGCGGCGGCGGAGCGATTCTGGTGAACCAGCAGGGGAACCGTTTCTTCAATGAAATGGAAACTCGCGATAAAGTCTCGGCTTCAATCATCGCACTGCCGGAGAAATACGCGTATATCGTCTTTGACGAGCACGTTCGTGCCAAAAACAAAGCGGCGGATGAGTACATCGCCAAAGGCTTTGTGACCAGCGCCAGCTCGCCAAAAGCCCTGGCCGAGGCGCTGGGTATGGATTACCACGCTTTCCTGGCGACCCTTGAGCGCTACAACGGCTTTGTTGAAAAACAGCATGACGATGATTTTGGCCGTACCACCGCGCTGCGTGCGCCCATCAACGAAGGGCCGTTCTACGCCATTCAGATTGCGCCGGGCGTGCACCACACCATGGGCGGCGTGACCATCAACACCGAAACCTGCGTGCTGGACAGCAACCACAACGTGCTGCCAGGGGCGTTTGCGGCCGGTGAAGTGGTCGGCGGGATCCACGGCGGTAACCGTATCGGCGGTAACGCGGTGGCAGATATCATTATTTTTGGTACGCTTGCAGGACATCAGGCGGCTATGCGTTCGAAAAAGCAGTAAGACCCCTGTGTTGTATGCCGGATACGCGCAGCGTTATCCGGCATTTTCCCTGGCGGCGCGGTGCTTGCCGGGGCTACATCTGAGGACTCATGCTATGCCTGATGACCATCGCGTTTACAGTTATTCCGCCGTCCTGATGGGATCGCCCATTCTCCTCAAACTCTTTTCCCATGACGAAGCCCTCGCCTCCCGCGTGTTTCGCCTGATCAAACAGTACGAAGATCTGCTTACCGTTAACCGTGCGCATTCGCAGGTGATGGATATCAACCATGCGGCCGGTCAGCATCCGGTTGCCGTCAGCCGTCCGGTGTTTGAGTTGATCCGCTGCGCAAAAGCGGCGAGCCTGCTCAAGGACAGCGCGTTTAACCTGGCGATTGGCCCGCTGGTGAAACGGTGGAAAATCGGCTTTCGCGGCGACAGCGTGCCGCCCGCTGAAGACATCGCCGCCTTGCTGGCGATTACCCGTCCTGAGGATGTGGTGCTGGACGAGGCCAGCAGTAGCGTCTTTTTGATCCAAAAAGGGATGGAGATCGATCTGGGCGCCATCGCCAAAGGCTATATCGCTGACAGAGTGCGGGATTATCTGCGCAAAGAGGGCGCTGAACTCGGGCTGATCAACCTCGGGGGCAATATCCAGACGCTGGGCTCGCCGGAGGGGGGCTGGAGCGTGGGGCTTAAAAAACCGTTTGCGGGTGATGAGCTGATCGGCGCGATGACGGTAGAGAACCGCTCCGTGGTGACGTCGGGAACCTATGAACGCTACTTTGAACAAAACGGCAGGCGCTACCACCATATCCTTGACCCGCGTACCGGGTATCCGCTTGATAACGAACTGGACAGCGTGACCATCATTTCAAACGATTCCATCGACGGGGATATCTGGACCACGCTGATGTACGGCATGGGCGTGGAGAAAGGCTGCGCGGTGCTGCGCGCGCGACCTGATATTGAAGCGATTTTTGTGACCAAAACAAAAGAAGTGGTGCTCTCTTCAGCGCACCACTTCCGCTTTACCTTGCTGGATAACAGCTATCGCATTACTGACAGTACTGTTTGAGCAGGCCTGTCTGCTCGGGCTGGAGACGGTAACGATATACCGGGCGCCCGGTAGCGCCGTAGTGAATGCTGGTGAACAGAATATTGATTTGCGCCAGCCAGATCAGATATTTGCGGCAGGAGACGCGCGAGATATTCACTGCACTGGCCAGGTCATCGGTGGAAAACTCGGTCTCCGGGTGAGCGTCAATCCACTGGCAGATAGTGCGCAGCGTTTGCGGCGTTAACCCTTTTGGCAGCTTTTTGCTGTCTGCCAGCTCCGGCGCGCCGCCGTGGATCAGCCTGTCGACGTCCGCCTGCTCATAATACTGGTGCGAGCCCATTAGGCTGTGCTTTGCCTTCCAGCCGTTCAGCGCCTCTTCAAAGCGCGGGAACTGGAACGGTTTAATCAGATAATCCACCACGCCGTAATGGATAGAGGTCTGGATTGTCGCGGCGTCCGCAGCCGAAGAGATCATAATGACATCGATTGGGCGACCGGAGGCGCGGATCACCGGCAGCAGATCCAGCCCGTTATCCTGCTGCATGTAGACATCCAGCAGCACCAGATCAACCGGCTGGGCAGGGTTGTTAATAATGGCCTCGGCCTGGTTCAGCGTGGAGGCGACGCCGCAGCAGCTAAAGCCTTCAACACGGTTAACATACAGACGGTTGAGGTCGGCTACCATGGCGTCATCATCGACAATTAATACATTTATCACGCGATATTCCTCTCGCTATCCCAGGGGATGTGAACAAAAAATTGGGTAAATACGCCAGGTTCAGATTCGACAGTGATATCACCGCCCAGGTTCTGAATTTGCTGGCGGGCAAGGAACAGCCCAACGCCCCGGTTTTCACCTTTTGTTGAGAAGCCTTTAGTAAAAATAGTCTCCAGCTGGGCGGGATCAATTCCCGGGCCGTCATCGCTGACTTCACAGCTGAGCCAGCCATTCTGATAGTGCAGCAGCAGGGTGATTTCGCCTTCCTGCTGGCCCTCCATCGCGTCCAGCGCGTTTTCAATCAAGTTACCGAGCACGGTAACCAGCACCGCGACCTGCTCTTCGTTGGCGGTATCCGGTATCTGGCACTCATCCGCCAGGGTGAGGGTGATCCCCGCTTCTTTCGCCCGGTTGATTTTACCCAGCAGGAACCCGGCAATCACCGGGGATTTCACCTTGCTCTGGATGGTGCCAATGTCCGTCTGATAATTGTGCGCTGTCAGCAGGATGTACTCTTCCAGTTTGTCGTAGCGCTTGATATGCAGCAGGCCCAGGATCACGTGCAGTTTGTTCATAAACTCGTGCGTGTGGGCGCGCAGGGCATCGACGTAATTCACCATGCCGTCGATGCGCTGCATCAGCTGGCTGATTTCGGTTTTATCGCGGAAGGTGGTGATGGCGCCTATCACCCGCTCCTGGCTTTTCACCGGCACCATGTTGCACAGCAGCAGCCGTCCGTTGCAGCTGATCTCCTGATCCTGACGCGCGATGCCCGTCTTTGACACCTCACGCAGGCTGGCCAGCAGGGGGGCGCTGGCGTTTTCGGTCTGCTTGCCGGAGGGCAGGAGCAATATCTCTCTGGCGGTGTGGTTTATCATCGTCACGCGGCCATGAATATCGACCGCTAACACTCCTTCGCGCAGCGACTGCAGCATCGCCTGCCGTTGCTCAAACAGCGCGGAGATTTCATACGGCTCCAGCCCGAACAGGATGCGTTTCAGAACGCGAACCAGTCCCCAGATCGCCATGGAGCTCATAAAGATACTGAACAAAATGGTCCAGACGGCGTTGAGTCGCCCGCGGGCGATCTGGTCTTCCACTTTTTTAAGCGAGATGCCGACCACCACCACGCCGATCTGCTCGTGCTGGCTGTCATACACGGGCGTAAATACGCGAAGGGCTTCCGCGAGCGCGCCCCGGTTAACGGAGACGTTCTCTTTCCCTTCCAGCGCCGGGTTCAGATCGTCGCCGATAAAATGCAGACCAATCAGCGCTTCGTTCGGGTGCGAATAGCGAATACCGCGCATGTCGGTGACCACGGTCAGCAGCAGGTCGTTGCGTTTTGTAACGCCCTGGGCGATGGGCTGGATGATATCGGCCTGCGGCGGTTGCATCAGGCCACGCTGGATCTCCGGGCTGTTCGCCAGTGTTCGGGCAATACCCAGCGCCGTATCTTTGACGTCATCGCGGGTCGCCCGGGTGATCTGCACTGAATAGAGTGCAAAGACCAGCAGCAGCACAGAGGCGATGATCGCGCACACCATCAACGTGACCAGCGTGTTCAGTTTCATGGGGCGCTTGCGCGTCTGGGGAAAGGGCTGCAAATCGCTCATCAACACTCCGCGATGAAGAAGAAAGGGGTAATTATCGCCGATGACGCGCTTTTCTTAAAGCTGTGTAAAAGCATGCATTTGCTCCGCTTTTCGTGACCCTCCTCGCATGTCATCCATATAAAACACTTTATAGTGTGTGGGTACTCATAATAAGGAGGCTGTTTATGAGCATTATGCTTACCGGTTCGGTCAAGGAAAGACGGCACGCCAGCACGATGAATATCGATAGATTGTCCACGCTGGACATGCTGAAAGTTATTCACCAGGATGATGCACTTATCTCCGCTGCAATCACCCCTTTTTTACCCATTATTGCCCGTGTGGTGGATAACGCCGCCGCGACCCTGAGCCACGGGGGGCGTCTGGTTATGGTTGGCGCGGGGCCGTCCGGCTGTGTGGCGAAACAGGCGGCGGATGAGTATGCCCCGGGTAAAACCCCGGTGATTGCCATCACGGCGGACGACGATGCGACAAGCTACGAGCGCGGCGTTGCCGACCTGCAGGCGATTAACTTTGGCGAGCACGATATGATGCTGGCGGTCACCGTAAGCGGAAAAACGCCGTGGGTCTGGGGCGCCATGCGGCATGCGTGGTCGCTCGGTTCACCGGTGGCGGTGATTACCGATAATGCGCAAAGCGAAGCGGCGCAACTGGCAAGTATGGTGATTGCGCCAGAGCTGGGCCCGGATGTGGTTGCCGGGTATCTGAATACCAAAGCGGCCATTGCGCAGAAAATGATCCTCTCTATGGTGACCACCGGGCTGGCCGTCCGCACCGGGCGGGTTTACAGCAACCTGCGCGTGGATCTGGAGGCGAGCAGCACCCAGTGGGCTGAACGGCAAATCGCGATAGTGATGGAAGCGGGGGGATGCACCCGAGCGGTAGCAAAAGCCGCGCTGGAGAGCTGTAACCATAACTGCAAAACGGCGGTGCTGATGGTGCTGACCGGGCTGGATGCCTGGAAAGCGCATGAGTTGCTTGCGCAGAATAACGGGTTCATTCGTGTGGCGTTGCAGGAAGCGCCGTAATAGAGCGCGCAGGAATAAAAAAAGGCCGCGATTGCGGCCTTTGGTGTTTTGGGGGATTAGAACTGGTAGGTCATGCCTACGCCAACGATGTCATCAGTGGAGATGCCATTGTCTTTATAGAAGCGATCATCGTTGTCCAGCAGGTTGATTTTGTAATCAACATAGGTGGAGAAGTTTTTATTGAAAGTGTAGGTCATGCCAAGGTCGATGTAATTGACCAGGTCCTGATCCACATAGTCGTAACCATTACCAGTATTGTAATCGTTACCGCCAATGTCTTTGCCTTTGGAGTAAACCCATGCCAGAGACGGACGCAGGCCAAAATCGAACTGGTACTGGGCTACGGCTTCAAAGTTCTGAGTTTTATTAGCGATACCAAAATCACCATATGGTGTCATGTTACGGGTTTCTGCATACATCATCGCCAGGTAAACACCTTCAGCATCGTATTTCGCGCCAACGGTCCAGGCTTCTGCACGTTCACCACCTGCATATGGGCTATAGCGGTTGTAGTTACCTGCACCATAAGCAACTTGTTTATTCGTACGGTCAGAAGAAGAGTAGGCCGCACCCAGGCTCAGGCCGAAATCGAAATCATAGGTGGTAGACATACCGAAGCCGTCACCATTCTGGAACCGTACATCTTCGTGACCGTTTTTGGTTCCTTCCTGATCTTCCTGAGCAAACTGGCCTTCATTCGCGCCCTGATATTGCAGCGCAAAATTCAGACCTTCAACCAGACCAAAGAAATCCGTATTACGGTAGGTTGCCAGACCGTTAGCACGGCCATTCATGAAGTTATCAGTCCAGGTGTAGGAATCACCACCAAATACCGGCAGCATATCGGTCCAGGCTTCTACGTCATAGACGACACCATAATTACGGCCATAATCAAATGAACCGTATTCGCCATATTTCAGACCCGCATAGGCCAGACGGTTAAAGGATTTATCACCGGCGGACTCAGTATTATTTGCGTAGGTTTTATATTCCCACTGGCCGTAACCGATCAGATCGTTGGTGATCTGAGTTTCACCTTTGAAGCCAACCTGCACATAGGTTTCATCGCCATCGTCGCCAGGGTTGTCAGAGAAGGTATGACGTGCATCGACTTTACCGTACAGGTCAACTTTATTACCGTCTTTATTGTACATCTCAGCGGCATTTGCTGCCCCAGCCATTAATAACGCGGGTACAAGAATGGCCAATACTTTTCTTTTCATTATATATTCCCTTTAGAGATAATTTATATGAATATATGTAATCACGCTCCGCAACTACAGCGTCGATACTATTCCAGGAGAGGGGGTTTAAGTTCAATAATAAATGTAATTAAATGGGTAAAAACATTACTAAATATTTCTAAGTGTCGCTTTATTTTTCTCGTGAATTATAATTTGAAATATATATTGGTTAATTATTGTTAAGTATTTTTCGTGGTTATTTTATAAATTCTATTATTAACCTTAATTATATTTCTCCGGATTAAACACTCACCAGTCGTCCTCTTCTGTAACCTTGCCCAGGATCAACTTAAGGCAAACTGAGCGTCAGAAACCTTCACACAGCACAAGGTTTAATGCCAAAATGTGACGATTATCACAAAACCAGAGTAAGCATGTGCAAACGGTACGGCGGTGACCGTGGAGTGAAAGATGGAACGAAAAATCGAACGCAGCCTGGGAGGCAAACTGGCCCTGTGGGTGTTTTACGCTTTTTGCGGTTACTTTGTCTGGGCAATGGCCCGGTATATCTGGGTGATCAGTAAAATACCGTCGCTGCCGAATGCAGCAGTGGAAGGGGATTTGGGGTCGACCAGCGGCAAATGGCTTGGGGCATTGCTGGGGTTTCTGGTGCTGGGCACGGTCGGCCTGATCCTGGGCGGGATTGCGTGGTACACCCGTCCCCGTCAGGACAACTCGTGATAGCGTCCGGGAAAGTTGCTATTGTAACCATTTTAACAACAGGACGTGATGATGGAACTTACGCAGTGGCAGCAACGTTTTGAGCGCTGGCTCGGGGAAAACCACACCACCGACGACACCGCGCATGATATTTCGCACTTTCGTCGCGTCTGGATGACGGCGCAAAAAATCCTGGCTAACCAGGCGGTCGAGCCGCTGGTGATCCTGACCGCCTGCTATTTCCACGATATTGTCAGCCTGCCGAAAAACCATCCTGAACGCGGCCAGTCATCCCAGCTGGCAGCGCGTAAAACGCGTGAGATCCTGCATCGCGACTTCCCGGACTTTCCCCCCGCGCATTATGATGCCGTGGCGCATGCTATTGAGGCGCACAGCTTCAGCGCCGGGATCGCGCCGCAGAGTCTGGAAGCGAAAATTGTGCAGGATGCTGACCGGCTGGAAGCGTTAGGGGCAATTGGCCTGGCGCGCGTGTTTGCCGTTTCTGGGGCGCTGGGCGTGCCGCTTTTTGACGCACACGATCCCTTTGCTGACGCGCGAACCCCTGATGACCGGGCGTTTGCCCTCGACCATTTTCAGACCAAGCTGCTGCGCCTGCCTGATACAATGCAAACAGAAATGGGGCGCGAGCTGGCACGCCACAACGCCGATTTTCTCATCCAGTTTATGGCAAAACTGAGTGCCGAATTACAGGGTGACTGCCTGGGGCTGGATAGCCAGGTACTGAGCCGCTTCCGCCGCAGTTTGCACCGTTGAACTGTGGTAATCTGTTTCCAGTCTTTATTGTCCGGTTAAAAGAATGCAGGAAAATCGATCAGTGAGTGAGCCCGCACCTGAGCAGGCTGAGAAATCAACGGCAACGGTGCAGGCGCTGCTGCGCCAGCTGCTGGATATCTATGATGCCAAAACCCTCGCCAGCCAGCTCATGGCACACGGTGAGGGCCACTGGAGCCCGGCAATCATAAAAAGACTTATCACCAGCGAGCGGGCAGGGCATCGCCTGAGCGACGGCGAGTTTCGTTATCTGCAAACATTGCTTCCGCGTCCTTCCGCCGCCCATCCCCATTATGCCTTCCGCTTTATCGATCTGTTTGCCGGTATCGGGGGCATTCGACACGGTTTTGAAGCCATCGGCGGACAGTGCGTCTTCACCAGTGAGTGGAACAAACACGCGGTCCGCACCTATAAAGCCAACTGGTATTGTGACCCGGATGCGCATCAGTTCAACGCGGATATCCGCGATGTCACGCTGAGCCATAAAAGCGGCGTGAGCGATGAAGAGGCGGCCGAGCATATTCGCCAGAACATCCCGGCGCATGACGTACTGCTGGCGGGCTTCCCGTGCCAGCCATTCTCGCTCGCCGGGGTATCGAAGAAAAATGCCCTCGGACGTGCCCACGGTTTTGCCTGCGATACGCAGGGAACCCTGTTTTTTGATGTCGCCCGTATTATCGATGCCCGCCGTCCGGCCATTTTTGTGCTGGAAAACGTCAAGAATTTAAAGAGTCATGACGGCGGTAAAACCTTCCGCATTATTATGCAGACGCTGGATGAGCTGGGCTACGACGTGGCGGATTCCCAGGATATGGGTGCCGATGATCCGAAAATCATTGACGGGAAATACTTCCTGCCCCAGCACCGGGAACGTATTGTGCTGGTCGGGTTCCGCCGCGATCTCAACCTGAAAGGTGATTTTACCCTGCGGGATATCCCGTCGCTCTATCCGGCGCGCCGTCCGTCCGTCGCCGATCTTCTGGAGCCCGCCGTCGACGCGAAATTTATCCTCACCCCGGTGCTGTGGAAGTACCTCTATCGCTATGCCAAAAAGCATCAGGCAAAAGGCAACGGTTTTGGTTTTGGCCTGGTCAACCCGAACGATCCGCACTGTGTCACCCGCACCCTGTCCGCGCGCTATTACAAAGACGGTGCGGAGATCCTGATCGATCGTGGTTGGGACAAAGCGCTGGGCGAGAAAGACTTTGATAACCCTGAGAACCAGCGTCATCGTCCACGTCGCTTAACCCCACGCGAGTGCGCGCGGCTGATGGGGTTTGAGACGCCCCAGGGGTACAACTTCCGCATTCCGGTCTCTGATACGCAGGCCTACCGACAGTTTGGCAACTCGGTGGTGGTGCCCGCCTTTGCGGCGGTGGCGAAACTGCTGTCCTCACGCATTAAACAGGCGGTTGCCCTGCGCCAGAGTGAGGCCGTCAATGACGGATGTGCACAATAAGGCGACGCGCAGTAAAAACATGCGTGCCATCGGCACGCGTGATACGGCGATTGAGAAACGCCTCGCCGGGCTACTGACTGTGGCAGGCTTTGACTTTCGGGTGCAGGATGCCGCACTTGCCGGGCGTCCTGATTTCGTCATTGATGCCTATGAGTGCATTATCTTTACCCACGGCTGCTTCTGGCACCGTCACGACTGCTACCTGTTTAAAGTCCCGGCGACGCGCACCGATTTCTGGCTGGAGAAGATTGGCAAAAACGTCCAGCGCGATCGGCGGGATATCGCCACGCTTGTCGAACAGGGATGGCGGGTGCTGGTGGTGTGGGAGTGTGCGCTACGCGGCAGACTGAAGCTGAACGATCGGGATCTGACCGAACGGCTTGAAGAGTGGATCTGCGGCGGCGGTCAGACCGCGCAGATCGACACTCAGGGCATTCATCCGTTTACGGTTTCTCCACCTGACACGGCACCACCTCAGGCTTAGCGGGCAGCAGGTATTTCCCCAGCGTGACCAGCACCACGGCAAACACAATTACGCCCAGCGCCAGCCATTCAACCGGCGACAGCGTTTCACCGCCGAGTCCCGTTCCCAGCAGCACGGCCACCACCGGGTTAACGTAGGCGTAGCTGGTGGCGACCGCCGGAGAGACGTTGCGGATGAGGAACATGTACGCATTAATGGCAATGATGGAGCCAAACAGCGCCAGATAACCCACGGCGAGGAAGCCAGACAGATCCGGCATGGTTGTCAGCGTTTCGCCCGTCAGCATGGAGGCAATCAGCAGCACAACTCCTGCGGCAAGCATTTCAATGGCACCCGCCATCATGCCGGACGGCAGCTCAATACGCGAACCGTAGACGGAGCCAAACGCCCAGCTCATGGATCCGATAAGGATAATCACGGCCCCCCACGGGTTACCGCTCAGGTTGCCGCCGCTGTTGAGCAGAATGATCCCGGCGAGCCCAATTCCAATCCCCAGCCATTCCAGCTTGCGGGTGCGAATGCCGAAAAGACGGCTAAAGCAGAGCGTGAACAGCGGGACGGTGGCGACCACCACCGCCGCGATACCTGAGGGCACGTTCTGATGTTCAGCAACCGTGACAAAGCCGTTGCCCACGGCCAGCAGCAGCAGGCCAATCAGCGCCGCATTCAGCATCGGGCGCAGCGGAGGGAGTTTATGTCCGCGCAGCAGCAGGAAGGCCATCAGCAGGACGCCAGCCGAGAGAAAACGGATACCCGCCATCATCAGCGGAGGCCAGCTTTCCACCCCAATGCGAATGACGAAGTAGGTTGACCCCCAGATGATATACAGCGAAAAGAGCGCCCCGATGAGCGGTAGTAAGTGCCGAAAACGCATAGTCCCTCACGACGAAATAAAAAGTTCGCTCATAGTAAACGCCAAAACTACCGGGCTGGCGAGCCCTTTAATTGTGTAGTTGCTGTGAAATTTTTGTTGACGCAATGTGCCTGTTTCCGGGTGTGCGGTTTTGTTCCATACTATTCACTTAATTAGCAAAAAAAGAAGGATAGTCATTTTGGCGGGAAGTAGCTTATTAACATTGCTGGACGATATTGCCACCTTGCTGGACGATATTTCCGTTATGGGAAAACTGGCGGCGAAGAAAACAGCAGGGGTTCTGGGGGATGATTTATCGCTGAATGCGCAGCAGGTAAGCGGGGTGCGGGCTAACCGTGAGTTGCCGGTAGTATGGGGCGTGGCGAAAGGCTCATTCCTCAACAAGGTGATCCTGGTGCCGCTGGCGCTGCTGATCAGCGCCTTTATCCCCTGGGCGATTACGCCGCTGCTGATGATTGGCGGCGCTTTTTTATGCTTTGAAGGGGTAGAGAAGGTGCTGCACTCCTTCGCCGCGAGGAAGAAGCACGACACGCCAGAAATGCGCCAGCAGCGTCTGGAAGCGCTGGCAGCGCAGGATCCAAAAACCTTCGAACGCGATAAAATCAAGGGCGCCGTTCGTACCGACTTTATTCTGTCGGCGGAGATTGTGGCCATTACGCTGGGTATCGTGTCTGAATCGCCGCTGCTGAATCAGGTGCTGATCCTCTCCGGGATCGCCATTCTGGTGACGGTGGGGGTTTACGGCCTGGTGGGGCTTATCGTTAAACTCGATGACATTGGCTTCTGGCTGGAAGCGAAATCGAGCGCGGTAGCTAAAGGGATCGGTAAAAGCCTGCTGGTGCTCGCCCCATGGCTGATGAAGAGTCTTTCCGTGGTGGGGACGCTGGCGATGTTCCTTGTTGGCGGTGGGATTGTGGTACACGGTATTGCGCCGCTGCACCATGCGATAGAACATTTTGCTGCACAGCAGGGCGCCGTGGTGGCGGCCATTCTGCCTACGCTGCTTAATCTGGTGCTGGGCTTTATTGTGGGCAGTATTGTGGTCGCCGCAGTGAAGCTGGTTGAAAAGCTGCGCGGTACGGCGCACTAATTGTTACCCGCGCCAGGATGCAAAAAGGCCATTCCTCGTCTAAATTGAAAAAGTTTCACCCTGATACAGGAGGCAGGTATGGTCTTTTTGGTCAGTGATGAAGTTAAGCCTAAGAAGGGCGGCCCACGTATGATTGTCACCGGCTATTCCAGCGGAATGGTGGAGTGTCGGTGGCATGACGGTTACAGCATCAAGCGGGAAGCGTTTCGTGAAGATGAGCTTCAGCCGGGTGACGGGCGGCAAAAGCGTGACAAGGCTTAATCACTTAACGCCCGGCCTTGCCGGGCGTTTTTATATCAAGTATCGGGTGTAAGGAAGCGATCAGGGAGTATGTGTGCAGCGTGATACTTTTGTTGTAAGACGAACTTTTCTGCAATGGCTGCATAAGCGTAGCAATCCAGGTGCGATTGTTAATCTCTGTTTTCTGGTGGTACTGGTTTTTTCGACCCTCCTCACCTGGCGTGAAGTGGTGGTGCTGGAAGATGCCTATATCTCAAGCCAGCGCAACCATCTGGAAACGGTGGCCACGTCGCTGGACAGACAGCTTCAGTTCAGCGTGGACAAACTGCTTTTTTTTCGCCAGAGCATGCGCGATGCGCTCCAGACGCCGCTGGCGTTTGATGTCCTGCGTGCAGCGGTGACACGCTTCAATGCAGACCGGTCTCGTCCTTTCTGGCAACTTGCCGTGGATACAAAACGTACGCTGCCCATCAACGGCGTATCGGATGCCTTTGTTGAAAAGACCACGCTGCTTAATCGCGACGATGAACTTCTCGATAATGAAGTGTCTGCTGCGCTTGAAGTGGGGTATTTGCTCAGGCTGGCCTCACCGGTCATGCGCAGCGAAGAACGTGTGGTCTATGTCTCCCGCGCCGGGTTTTACCTTTCCACGGAGACAGCGACACAGACTGCCGATATTATCCCGCGCTATTACCATCTGGTGACCCAGCCCTGGTTTACGCAGCAAACGGAACGTAACAACCGTGCGCGCGCGGTACTGTGGTTTATCACCTCGCCGTCAACCTGGACGGGCAACGAGCGCATGATCACCGCAAGCGTACCCATCTATTTTGACCATTACTGGTACGGCGTGGTGGCGATGGATTTTTCTCTCAATACCATGAAACGGATGCTGGCCGACGCGACGGATGACCACGCCGAGGGCGAATATCAGCTGTATGATACCCGGCTCAATATGATTGCCTCTTCTGAAGCGTCCACAAGCGAGGCCAACCATTTTGATGAGCGTGAAACGGCACAGATTGCGCATGCTATTGAGAACAATACCGGCGGCGGGATCCGGCTCGGCAGCCGTTTTGTCAGCTGGGAGCGGCTCGACCATTTTGACGGGGTTATCCTGCGGGTGCATACCCTGCATGAAGGGGTAAAAGGCGACTTCGGCAGCATCAGTATCGTGCTGGCGCTCCTGTGGGCGCTCTTCACCGCCATGCTGCTGATCTCCTGGCTGGTGATCCGCCGGATGGTCAGCAACATGTACACGCTCCAGCACTCGTTGCAGTGGCAGGCCTGGCACGATCCTCTCACCCGCCTCCATAACCGTGGGGCGCTGTTTGAGCGGGCAAAAGCGCTGGCCGGGCAATGTCAGGCGCAGTCGCTGCCGTTCTCGGTGGTGCAGATCGATCTCGATTATTTTAAAAGCATCAACGACCGCTTCGGCCATCAGGCCGGAGATAAGGTGCTGTCCCATGCGGCGGGGCTGATTTCCAGCGCCCTGCGTAAGAACGACGTTGCCGGGCGCGTGGGCGGGGAAGAGTTTTGCGTGGTCCTGCCGGGTATCGGGCTGGAGGAGGCGAGAGCGGTGGCGGAACGCATTCGCTCACGCATCGACAGCAAAGAGATCCTGGTGAAAAAGAGCACGACGTTGCGTATCAGCGCGTCGATGGGGATCAGCTGCGCGCAGGAGAAGGGGAATTACGACTTCGAACAACTGCAGTCGATAGCGGATGCCCGGCTGTACCTGGCAAAACAGCGCGGCCGCAACCAGGTGGTGTGGGACGATCAGGACAAGAAGTGATCCAGCCCTTCATGCCAGCCCGCCGGTCCTGCTTGCTGCGTGTGATAAACCCGGGCAGGGTTATCGTCGCGCAGCGTGATGCCCTGGCGGTTAATGCCCTTGATCACCACCGCGAAGTCGACGCTGTCGAGCAGGGGCGCATCATTCGGACCATCGCCCAGCCCGAGCGTCGTGGGCATGATGCCTTCCTGTTCGCGATACTGCGCAATCAGCCAGTTCACCGCCACGTCCTTACCGCAGCAGGCGTCCAGAATGTGCCAGAAGCGGGCACCCTGCAGGCATTTCAGACCGCGCTGCGCCAGCTCCTCTTCAAACTGCACCATTTTCTCATCGGTGTCGCGCCAGATGAGCGTGACAGAGGCTTCATGTTTACGCGCAAGCGTCGAACGATAGCGGCTCAGCCCCGTCCATTCGCCGATCACCCGGTCATCGACATCGTCAAAGGTGGTGAATTTATACCCTGCCTGCATGCGGATTTGCTCAATGAACGGGCGAATGTCGCGGTGAAGCATTCCCATAGTATGGCGCTGCGCCTTTTCCCAACGGACATCGGGCTGGATGACCGCGCCGTTTTCGGCAATAAACGGTAACCCCTCGAGGCCCAGATCCTGCTGAATATCCTGCATCTCCGCTGCGGTTTTGCTGCTGCACAGAATGAGCGGTACCTGAAAATCCTGCAGCTTATCCAGCCAGGGCATTGCCGGCTGCCAGGCGTAGGTATGAATATCCAGCAACGAACCATCCAGGTCGGAAAAAACCAGCAGGGTGTCCTGCAGGGAGGGCCGTGCAGCTCCCGATTGCGAATAGCGCTTCATCTAAGAATATTCCTAAAAAATAGGACTGTCGGAAGGGAAACGCGCGGAACCGATCCCGCCAAACCCGCATTCGACGTACCTTGCTGCTCATAACAAAAATTCACGTTTAAAAAATATAATATTCGCCACGAGAATATATGCTTGTCAGGCAAAATCGTTGAGGATAGTGTTTCGACTACATCAGATTTCCTGGTGTAACGAATTTTCAAGTGCTTCTTGCATAAGCAAGTTTGATCCCGGCCATCCCCATGACCGGGATTTTTTTCGTCCTAACGATTCGCTTCAGACACGCTAAAGTCATGGATATCAAGCTCGAAGGCCTCGGCCAGTTCACGGTAGGTGTGATAATCCCTTCCGTTGACGATGACCCGGTCAGAGTTGTCATCCGCACGACGAACTTCTGACTCACTGATCTCATTGATGGCGGCCAACAGGGCATCGACATCCACTTCGACCTCGCGTTTGATGGTGTCGCTGTACTCTTTATCGGTCTTCATTTCGGGATCCTCATTCAACCGTGTCCAACATTGATTATAGACTGAACACAAAAACGCCATTCGCGCGCCGTGGCGATGTGTGATTTTGCGTTTTGTTCTACACTGGCTCAAAACCACAGGAGGAACGTATGAAGGTTAACGATCGGGTTACTGTCAAAACGGACGGTGGACCGCGCCGCCCGGGGGTGGTACTGGCAATTGAAGAGTTTAGTGAAGGTACAATGTATCTGGTATCACTGGAAGACTACCCGCTCGGCATCTGGTTCTTTAACGAACTGGGGCATCCGGATGGCATCTTTGTGGAAAAAGCGGAGTAACACGGCATCGGGTGCCCGACAGCGCCCGTAAAAGCAAAAATCTCTGGCCAGGCCAGAGATCGTGTAGGGTACTCAAGGTCTTATGCAACTAACGCATGTTGACGAAAATCCCGTTCGTCACATTATCGGTCAGGCGGACAACGTGGTAGATCACTTGCTTATTATGGGTTTTAATCTTCCTTTTAATATTTCCTTTATGTGACGAAACGGTTTTCGCTTTAATATTCATCTGGTCCGAAATTTGAATCGTTCCTTGCCCGGCCATCCACATTCGCAGCATGCTTGATTCAGTTCTGCTTAATGATAGGGTGGGTAAGTTAACCGCTCCTACATTCTTAACTTCCTTATTCAAATAATCCCCCAGAATGTCATCCAGCGACTCTGGTTTTATCGATTTAGAACTGATCAATAAATTTTTACGGACCAACAAATACTCATCGAAATGGATATTTGCGATCGCCATAAAAACAATAAACAGGGTTTTAGGATGCTGATTAATGATTTGCTTAATGTGCTGACTGTTGGCTGGATCGTGAATGAAACAGTCCTCATTAATAAACACCACGCCTGGTTTGAGTTCATCACAAGCGGCTGCGAGCTCCTCAACGGTGTGTGCGTCGTTGATGTCTCTCTTTCTTACCCCTCTGCTTGCCAGATACCCGGTTAACCCTAGCCGGGTGTAGCTGCATAAATCCATAATGATCGTTGACATGGCATACCCTCACTCAATGCGTAACGATAATTCACCATCTGCCTGAGAGCTCATAAACAGCCATACGGGATGGAAAAAATTAATAAACCTGTGAGCATGACAAAGACTTTCAGGCGGACTCACTATCCCGTAAAGTTACGTATAATTTGCCAGGAATCATCTTAAAGTAAAGTAAATATTAAGTATTGTGAGGTGGTTAGAAACAATTAAACCGCGTCAGATATATCCTGGAAGATGTTTTTCGTGTTTTATTTTAGGAATATCCTCAGAAAGACAATATCAACTGTGAGGACTATTATTTACGTGGCAGCTCGCTGACAATATCCGCTAAGAGGTTGAATATCTCGCCGAATAAATGCTCACAGAAGGGGGCGATAAGTGGCATTAGCAATGACATTAATAAAATTCCCACCGTCAGCGTCAGCGGAAAACCAATGACGAACACCGACAGTTGCGGGGCCATGCGGTTGAGTAAACCCAACGCCAGGTTCACGGTCAGGAGCAGGGTGATGATCGGCAGCGCCAGCATCAATCCGTTGAGGAACACCAGCCCTGCGGCGCGGGTGAGTGCCAGGAACGCATTGCTGTTAACCGGGTTTTCCCCAATGGGCAGCGTGTGGAAGGTGTCCACCAGCATGGAGATGAGCCACAGATGGCCGTTAAATGACAGGAAAAGCAGCATCGCCAGCATATCGATAATGCGCGCCAGCACCGGCATGTTGAGGTGGCTGCCGGGGTCAACAAACGTGGCGAACGATAGCCCCATCTGCAGGCCGATCAGTTCCCCGGCGGTGCGCACGGCCGCAAAGGCCAGCTGCATGGTAAAACCAACCGCGACGCCAATCAGAATTTGCTGCAACGCCACCCATACTGCATTGGCCGAGAAGATCGGAATATTCACCGGAGGCAGGGAAGGGGCAACGATGATGGTGATGATGATGCCCAGCCCCACTTTGACCCGCTTCGGGATCGCTTTCTCGCTCAGAATCGGGGCGGTGGTGATCAGCGCCAGAATGCGCAGCATGGGCCAGAAATAGACCCCAAGCCACTGAATCCACTGGTCGCTGGTAAAATGGAGCATCGTCGCGTCAGCCGATGATGTACGGCAGATTGGTAAACAGGTTACGCATGTAGTCCAGCAGCAGATTGAGCATCCACGGCCCGGCAACAATGATTGCCACGAACACGGCGATGATTTTCGGAATGAACGAGAGCGTCATTTCGTTAATCTGCGTGGCGGCCT
This sequence comes from Enterobacter sp. T1-1, assembly GCF_000710795.1. Classification (NCBI taxonomy): domain Bacteria; kingdom Pseudomonadati; phylum Pseudomonadota; class Gammaproteobacteria; order Enterobacterales; family Enterobacteriaceae; genus Enterobacter; species Enterobacter sp. T1-1. Next base: position 74,896 of record NZ_JALW01000020.1, read on the forward strand.
GCAGAATACTGATGATCAGACCGGTCACCAGGGCGACAAGCAGCAGCGGCGCGGCAACGGCAATCGCGATTTTCATCGCTTCCGTGCCCATCATCATGACCGATTCTGGCGTCATTGCGCGCTCCTCAACTGTAGAAACTCTGCGCCAGCGAACTAACCAGCAGCTGCCAGCCATCGACCAGCACAAAGAGCATGATCTTAAAGGGCAGGGCAATGGTGGCTGGCGGTACCATCATCATACCGAGCGCCATCAGTACGCTGGCGATCACCAGGTCGATAATCAGGAACGGGATAAAGATGGTAAAGCCAATCTGGAAGGCGGTTTTCAGCTCGCTGGTGACGTACGCAGGCAGCAGTATGCGCATCGGCACGGCTTCCGGGCCCTGCAGCTCCCCGGTGTTGGAAAGGCGGGCAAAGAGGGCCAGATCCGCTTCGCGCGTCTGGCGCAGCATGAATTCACGCAGCGGCTGCGCGCCTTTCTCCAGCGCCTCCTGCATGGAGATTTTATCTTCACTGAACGGCTGGTAGGCGTCGGTATAAATCTTATCGATAACCGGCGACATAATAAAAAAGGTCAAAAACAGGGCCAGGCCCAGCAGCACCTGGTTCGGCGGCGCGGAAGGGGTACCCAGCGCGTTTCGCAGCAGGCCAAAGACAATGATGATGCGGGTAAAGCTGGTCATCATCAGCAGGATCGCCGGAATAAAGGTCAGCGAGGTGATGAACACCAGCGTCTGAACCGGGAGCGACCAGCTTTGTCCGCCGCCCGCCAGAGGGGTTGAAACCAGACCGGGCAGTTGCGCATAAACCGCAGGAGCAAACAGGCCAACGCCCGCGAGCGTCAGGGATAACAAACGGCGCATCAGGATCTCCCGGAACGCTTAAGCAAACTCTTCATGACGGACTGGAAATCCGCAGGGGCTTCTGCACGCTCATCACTGATAGCAGGGGCGGGCGGCAGTTTATGTAAAACGTTGACGTTTGACGCGGTGACGCCCAGCACCAGCCGTGCGTCCTCAACGTCTACGATGACCACGCGCTCGCGTGGACCCAGTGCTGTACTGGCGCTGACCTTCAGACCGCGCGTCCCGGCGGTTTTACCCGCCAGGCCAAAACGCTTCGCCAGCCAGGCGGCGATAAGAATAAAGGCAATAATACCGAGCAACGCACCGCTCACCTGGAGCAGCGGTGAGCCGGGAACGGCAGAAGGTTGTGATACTGTTGCCTGGGTTTTCATTCTTAACGGCTCAGACGACGCATGCGCTCAGACGGGGTAATGATGTCGGTGATACGCACGCCATATTTATCGGCCACGACCACCACTTCACCCTGAGCAATCAGATACCCGTTGATCAGGATATCCAGCGGCTCACCGGCCAGACCGTCGAGAGCCACGACGGAACCCTGCGTCAGACGCAGCAGCTCTTTAATGGTCATGCGGGTGCGGCCCAGCTCAACGGTCAGCTTAACCGGGATATCCATAATCAGGTCGATGTCCTGCAGCGTACCGCTGACATCACCGCCGCCTAACTGCTGGAAGACGGCATCCGCTGCACTTTTGGCCGGGGTCGCTTTTTGCTCGTTTAACGCGTCAGCCCACAGATCGTCCAGTGCTCCGCTGTTTTCATCGGACGGATTGTTCATGTCACTCATTTGGGCTGTTCCTCATTCAGCGAATTCAAAATCGGGTTGATCAAGTGCTCAACGCGTAACGCATACTGGCCGTTAATTGTGCCGTACTGACTTGTCAGCACGGGGACACCATCCACATGGGCAATAATGCGGTCGGGTTTTTCTATCGGCAAAACGTCACCGGGTTGTAATTTCAGGATCTGGGATAACCGCAGCGGAATATCGGCAAAGCTCGCTACCAGCTCAAGCTGTGAGTGCTGGACCTGGCGCACCAGGTTTTCACGCCAGTTCTGATCTTCATGACGTGAGTTCTCCAGCGGCGGGTTGACCAGCAGCTCGCGCAGCGGTTCGATCATGCTGAACGGCAGGCAGATGTTGAACTCGCCGGTCAGGTTACCGATCTCCACGTGGAATGGCGTGTTGACGACGATGTCGTTCGGAGAGGTGGTGATGTTGGTAAATTTCACCTGCATCTCAGAACGCACATACTCCACTTCCAGCGGGTTAATGGCCTTCCACGCGTCGCTGTATGACTCCAGCGCCAGCTTCAGCATGCGGTTAATGACGCGCTGTTCGGTGTGGGTGAATTCACGACCTTCTACTTTGGTCGGGAAGCGCCCGTCGCCGCCGAACAGGTTATCCACCGCAATAAACACCAGGCTTGGGGAAAACACCACCAGACCTGTGCCGCGCAGCGGTTTCAGATGGATCAGGTTAAGGTTGGTTGGCACCGGCAGGTTACGGGCAAACTCATGATACGGCTGAATGCGGATCGCACCGACCGTGATATCCGGGCTACGACGCAGCAGGTTAAACAGCCCCATACGGAACTGACGTGCAAAACGTTCGTTAATGATCTCCAGCGCCTGCAGACGTTCACGTACCACGCGACGCTGGGTATTCGGGTCATAGGGACGAATATCGCTATCGCCGCCAATGCCCGGTTGCGGATCATCACTCTTATCGCTGTCGCCGTTGAGCAGCGCATCGATTTCTGCCTGAGAAAGAATACTGTCGCCCATGTCGTTACCGCAGAATAAAGGCTGTATACAGAACGTCAGTGACTTCCTGCTTAGGTTGGCCGTTCACCAGCGGGGTCGCCAGCGTTTGCTTAATAGCGTCGACCAGCTTTTGCTTACCTTCATCGGTGGCAAGCGTTGAAGCGTCCTGACGAGAGAACAGCAGCAGCAGACGGCTGCGCACTTCCGGAAGGTAATCGTTCAGTCGGGAACGGGTGGCTTCATCTTTCAGGCGCAGCGTGATGCCGACATACAGCACACGATCCGCATCACCGAGGTTGACGGTGAAGGTATCCAGCGGGAAGAACACCGGTGCCGGCGGAGGTGGCAGTTCGGCTTTGGCCGCAGCAGTAGAAGGTTTCTGCTGCATGCGCCAGTAACTATAGCCCGCGGTAGCGCAGGCGGCGAGCGTGATTAACACCAGCAGCGGGATCCAGATGGAACGCTTACTTTTTTTGGTGATCGCGGAGTCAGTCATCTGATACGAGCTTCCTGTTTCGGTACAGCTTAATATGGTGATTATCCCGTGTCCGGCTGACGTCAAAGCGTGGAAAAGACGGGGATAATCACGCTACCTCTGGCGTTTAGGCGAAGATGTCTACGGCGCGGTTGCCGCTCGCAGCGGATTGCAGGGCTGCCGGGGTCGGCAGCAACTCATCGCTCTCTTCAGTAAATCCGCCATGTTGGCCGGAACGCGACGCCTGCTGTTGCTGCTGGGACGAAGACTGCTGCTGCCCGGCAAAGCTCTCGCTGCTGACGCTACTCTGCGTAAGCTGAATGCCGTTTTCCGCCAGTGACGTACGCAGTACCGGCAGGGCGGCTTCCAGTGCGGCACGCACGTGGCCGTGCGCAGAGACCATCTGCAGCTGCGCCTGGTCATTATCCAGCTTCAGCGAAATGTGCACCTGGCCCAGATCTTCCGGGTTCAGGCGCAACTCTGCGGTTTGCTGTCCTTGCTTCGCAAACAGCGTGATGTGCTGGCTCAGGTTCTGTTGCCATTCGTGGGTGCCGAGCGGCTGACTCAGCACCGGAGCAGTGGCAACGGTTGCGGCAGGCTGCGCGGTGGCGTGGCTGGAGACAATCGGCGCCAGGGTGGCCGTTGGTGTTGAAGACGAAGACGCGCTGGCAAGATCCTGTTTCTCGGCCGCGACGGCGAGCGCTGGCGTCGCCGGTGCGTTGGCCGGCAGGGACGGATCAACGTTTTGCGCCTGCCCGGCGAAAGACGGCTGCGCGTTATCCTTGCCCGTCAGGGCGCTGCTCAACGCGTGTGCAGACGTGCCGTTTTGCGTAAGCGTCGTGGCGGTCAGGGCTGACGTTGCTTTGAGTCCCTCACTGCCCGCGCCTTTCGCCGTGACCGGCGTGGAGGTCTGCTGGTGCGGCAGCATGGCCATCAGCGCGCTTAAGCCCGCCAGCTCTTCTTCGCTCAGTTCGGTTTTGCTGTTATCGGCAGTATTCGTTGTGGCTAACGCCTTCAGGGAATCGCCCTTAGCGGCAGGCATCAGCCCGGAGACCAGCGTTTGCAGCGGCGTCGTCTGCGCCGTTTCATCGCCAGCCTGCGTGGATTGACGCGCGAGCAGATCGGCAATTTTCGCCTGCAGGGTGGACTCCCCCCCGGCGTCCTTCGCAACCTTTGACAGCTTGCTGCCAGCCGCCTTCAGGTCGGCCAGCGTCAGCGGCGCATCTTTGCCCTGACCGCTGGCGTCCGTTAACGCGCCCGCCAGCAGAGAAAGAAAGTCTTGCGCACCGTCGGTGCCTTTCCCCGTTTGCATGCCGCCTGACAGGTCGCTGTCGGTCATCAGCAGTTGTTGCAGTGTGATCATTCCGGTTTCCTCATTGATGCGCGCTGGGCAAACTCATCCATTTTTTTCTGATCCTGGCGGTTTTCCGCCAGCGTCGCCGCGGCAATCTGCCGGTCCTGTAAGGTCTGCCAGGCCTGCAGTCGCTGCTTCTTCTCGCGCCAGAAATTCAGCGCGGTGTCGACTTTTTGGGTCCATTGCTGAAGCTGCTGGCGATGCTGTTCTATCGCCTTCTCCAGCGTCTGAATAAACTGCTGATAGTTAATCCAGCGCTGGCTTCCAATGCCCTGTGTCATATCGGTATTGAGGTTGGTGCGATACTCATGCTGATAGTCGATTAACATCTTCAACTGCTCTTCAGCCTGCTGGCACCCGCGTCGCATTGCGCCAAGCTGCAATGCGGCATCATCAACTTCTTTTTCAGCCAGATCTTTCAGCGTTGATAACGCGCTGTTTTGCGCCATGATCGTCGCCCTCCACCTGTGTTACACCTGCGGGAAAATCAGCTCCAGAGCCTGAATCGAATCTTCCCAGTCGGCACGTTCAAAAATGCCTTGTTGCAAAAATGCCTCCAGCTGCGGCCACAGGCTAATCGCTTTGTCGAGCATGGGATCGCTACCTTTGGCATACGCCCCCACGCTCACCAGATCGCGGTTGCGCTGGAAGCTGGAGAGCAGTTGTTTGAAGTTACGCACGCGGGCGTAGTGCTTCTCGGTAATCAGCGCCGTCATTGCGCGGCTGATGGATGCTTCAATATCAATGGCCGGATAGTGTCCGGCTTCGGCCAGGCGACGCGATAACACAATATGACCGTCGAGGATCGCACGCGCAGAGTCGGCAATCGGGTCCTGCTGGTCGTCGCCTTCGGTCAGCACCGTATAAAACGCGGTAATGGAGCCACCGCCGCTAATGCCGTTCCCTGCGCGTTCAACCAGCGCCGGGAGTTTGGCAAAGACCGACGGCGGATAGCCTTTGGTGGCCGGTGGCTCACCGATGGCCAGCGCGATTTCACGCTGCGCCATCGCGTAACGGGTCAGAGAGTCCATGATCAGCAGCACGTGCTGGCCGCGGTCACGGAAATCTTCGGCGATGCGGGTGGCATACGCGGCACCCTGCATACGCAGCAACGGGGAGACATCCGCCGGGGCGGCGATGACCACCGAACGGGCGCGGCCTTCCGCACCCAGAATGTTTTCAATGAAGTCTTTAACTTCTCGGCCACGTTCACCGATCAGCCCCACGACGATCACATCGGCCTGGGTGTAACGGGCCATCATGCCGAGCAGGACCGATTTACCCACCCCTGAACCGGCGAACAGACCCATACGCTGGCCGCGACCGACGGTCAGCAGGGCGTTGATCGGGCGCACACCGGTATCAAGAACATGTTCGATCGGGGTACGCTGCAGGGGGTTAAACGGTTGGGTGATCAGCGCGCCGGTTTCGGTGGTGTCCGGGGCGGGCAGGCCGTCGAGCGGTTTACCGCTGCCGTCCAGCACGCGGCCCAGCAGGGCAGGGCCGAGCGGGAGCTGCTTACCGCTTTGCAGACCATCGCCGATGATGTTTTTCGCATAGACGCGCGCGCCGGGCAGAATGCCTTCCACCTCTTCAAGCGGCATCAGGAAAAGACGCTGGCCGTTAAAGCCCACCACTTCGCTTTCCACTTCTCGCGTTTCCTGCCCATCCTGACGCTCGATCACGCAGGTGGCCCCCAGAGGCAACTGCAGGCCGGTGGCTTCCAGCACCAGACCGGTGGCGCGGGTCAGGCGCCCATAACGACGAACAGATGGCAGTTGCGCCATCTTCGTTTCAAAGTTATCGAGCGTGTTGAGCCAGCGAGTGAGGCGTGCGGTCATCAGACGACTCCCGGAGCCGCCAGGCGGCACAGTTCCTGCCAGCGGGTGGCGACGCTGGCATCCAGATCGCCTTCATCGGCGGAGACTTTGCATCCGCCGTGATGTAACGACGGGTCACCGCGCAGACGCCAGCCGTGCAGGCTCAGCGTGGCACCGAGACTCTCTTCCACGCGCTGGAGATCGTCCGGATGAACGCGCAGTTGCGGTTTCCCGCTGAACAACGGCTCTTGCTGCAGCAGGCCCTGAATTTGTTTGATCAGCGCTGAATTATCGACCGCCGGGGTCTGACCAATTACCTGACGGGCCGCTTCCAGCGCCATCTGCATCAACCGGGAAGCAATCACGCTGTCCAGCGCATCCAGGGTGTGCTGGAACTCGCTGACCAGCTGCTGCATACGGGCATGGAGAGGCGCCTGCTGCTGGCGCGCCTGCTCAATACCCTGTTCTAACCCTTTCGCCAGACCTTCCTGATAACCCTGGTCATGGCCTTTCTGTCGGCCTTCATTCAGACCTGCATTGAAACCCTGCTCATGCGCCTGTATTTGTAACTGCGCCAGCATCTGCGTGCGCTGTTCTTCTTCGCTCAGTTCAGGCGCCTCGACGTCGGTGTCGCCCTCCTCGGGCGACGCTACGACAGCCGGGGTGAATTCAGAGAGGGCAGGGGCCAGATCGTCAGGCGTCCAGCGCTTCCACGGCAGCTCATTAGACATAGGTGTCGTCTCCGCTGCCAATTACCATCTCGCCGGTTTCTGCCAGACGACGAACGATGAGCAGGATCGCTTTCTGTTCGTTTTCCACCTGAGACAGACGCACCGGGCCACGGTTGGCAAGGTCGTCGCGCAGGATATCTGCCGCACGCTGGGACATGTTGCGCAGGAACTTCTCGCGCAGCGGCTGTTCGGCACCTTTGAGGGCGATAAGCAGCGACTCGGAGTCCACTTCCTGGAGCAGGCGCTGGATGCTACGGTCGTCCACTTCGACCAGGTTTTCGAACAGGAACATCTCGTCGATAATTTTCTGCGCCAGCTCGCCGTCGAATTCGCGAACCGCCGTAATAACGGCTTCTTCCTGCTGCGTTTTCATCAGGTTGATGATTTCCGCTGCCGTTCTCACGCCGCCCATTTTGCTGCGCTTGAGGTTCTGACCGTCGAGCAGGTTGTTCAGCACTTCGGTCAGCTCCGCCAGCGCCGCTGGCTGGACACCGCCGAAGGTGGCGATACGCAGCATCACATCGTGACGCAGGCGCTCTTCGAACAGCGCCAGAATATCGGCCGCCTGACCACGTTTGAGGTGAACCAGGATGGTGGCGATAATCTGCGGGTGCTCGTCGCGAATAAGGTCTGCGGCACTCTGCGGCTCCATAAAGTTGAGCGTTTCGATCCCGCTGGCGGTATCGCGCGTTTCGAGAATGTCCTCCAGCAGGCTGGCGGCACGCTCTTCGCCCAGCGCCTTGACCAGCACGGAGCGCAGATAGTCGTTGGCGTTGACGTTGAGCGCTGCAAACTGTTCGGCTTCCTGCTCAAACTCCGACAACACTTCGGTCAGCTGTTTGTTGGAGATCTGACGCACGTTGGCCATGGCCGCACTCAGAATTTGTACTTCTCGCTGGGAGAGGTGTTTAAACACCTCTGCCGCTCGATCTTCGCCAATGGTCATCAGCAGGATGACGCTTTTATCGGTGCCCGTAAGCGTATTACTCATGTTCGTTACCCATCCACTGGCGGATGACCAGCGCCACGACGCGCGGATCGTTATCTGACATTTCGCGAATGCGCTGGCTCATGACCTCAGCACCCATGCGCTGGTTAGCACGACGCTGCTGCATCTGTTCATCTTTGCTGAGGCGGACTTCCACCGCTTCTTCCACTTCCTGACGCGCGTTCATCTGTTCGCGAGCCGCTTTCTCGGCTTCTGCACGACGCTGCAACTGAGGACGAACGCCCTTACGCCACAGCAGCCAGGCGACAATCAGCACCAGCAGCCAGCGTCCAGCAGACATCAGCTGATCGATAAACGCCTGCTGTTGCCAGAACGGCAGCTCACCGCCGGTCTCATCTACCGGGTTAAACGGTGAATTCACCACGTTGAGGCTATCGCCACGCTTCTCGGAGTAACCCATCGCTTCACGGGTCAGGTCTTCGATCTGCTTCATCTGCTCTGCCGTCAGCGGCAGCGGTTTGCCATTCGGCAGCGTTTTGTAGTTCACCACGACGGCCACCGACAGACGCTGAATATCACCCACGTTCAGTTTTGTGTGGCGGATAGTCCGATCCACTTCGTAGTTGGTGGTTTCGTTACGGCTGCTGGTACGTGGACCGGCATTGCTGGCCGTCGAGGTTGTGGTCTGCTGATTTTGCTGACCGTTCTGCTGATTAGCCGGCGGCGTGGAAATAGGGGCCGCGTTAGCCGGGGCAGGCTGGTTAGAGAGTGCGCCCGGCACGCCGCCTGGGTATGCACCGCCAACCTGTTCGTTTTCGTTAACCTGGCGAGAGCGCATCACTGCCTGAGCCGGATCACCGTTCGGGCGGTACTGCTCTTCGGTCTGTTCTTTATTAGAGAAGTCGATCTGCGCGGTAACCTGGGCATGGACGTTGCTGTTACCCACAACCGGGCCGAGGATCGCTTCGATGCGGCGCTGGAGGCGCGCTTCCACATCGGCGGCATATTTCAGCTGCGCGTCATTCAGATCGCGCCCGGCGGTATTGCTTTGGGTCAGCAGGTGACCACTCTGGTCAACCAGCGTGACGTTACCCGGCGGTAAACCGGCGACGGCGCTGGAAACTAAATGTGTAACCGCGCTGATTTGCCCTTCATCCAGCGCCCGGCCGGGTTCAAGGTTGACTGTGACGGAAGCCGACGGGGATTTCTGTTCGCGGACAAACAGGGACGGTTTAGGCATGGCAAGGTGCACGCGGGCGCTCTTCACCGGGCCTAATGTTTCAATCGTGCGGGCCAGCTCACCTTCCAGCGCACGCTGGTAGTTCACCTGCTCGCTGAACTGGCTGATACCGAACTTTTCCTGATCCAGCAGTTCAAAACCCACCGCGCCGCCCTTCGGCAGGCCCTGCTGCGCCAGACGTAGACGGAGTTCATGGACTTTATCTGCCGGTACCTCAAGCGCACCCCCGTTATCGGCGAAGCGATAAGGGATGTTCATTTGAGTCAGTTGGGTGACGATGGCGCCGCCATCCTGATCGGAAAGGTTGCTGTAAAGCGTGCGGTAATCAGGACTTTTCGCCCACAACACCATCGCTACAAGGATCGCAATTGCGGCAGCGCCTGCCACGATCAACGGGATTTTAGGATTCGCGCGAAGGCGGTTCATCCACTCGAGTGATTTATTCTGCGGCGCTGTCGATGCTGCTGCACTCATTGCGCACCTCTTAAATCCTGGTGGTTTACGTTATTCGTGTAGAGAAACAAAACTGACTCCCGGGTCGGCAAACACGACAAAAGTTCCATATTGATGGCCCAGCCATTATTTGATGATTCGTGATTTTCTATGGGCCAAATAACCTGGTTTTTTATCGCTATTTACCGCCATTATCTTATTGACAAGCTGTTAGTCTTGACCGCGTAAAAAACCATCCAGGGGAGAGTCATGGCTATACAGGGTATTGAAGGGGTTATCAGTCAGCTGCAGGCAACCGCGATGACGGCCCGTAATCAGAATGTGGCAGAACAGCAGCCGACCATCAGCTTTGCCGGGCAACTGCATGCTGCGCTCGACCGTATCAGCGATACCCAGACCGCCGCGCGTACCCAGGCCGAGAAGTTCACCCTCGGTGAACCTGGCGTGGCGCTGAACGATGTGATGACCGATTTGCAAAAAGCCTCGGTCTCTCTGCAGATGGGGATCCAGGTGCGTAATAAGCTGGTGTCTGCGTATCAGGAAGTGATGGGGATGCAGGTCTAAGACCTGGACGATCTTCGCTGGCAGCCTTAGCGCTTTAATGCCACAATATTTTTTTCTTCGAATGCAGGAAAGATGATGAAAAAAATAGCAATTGCTGGCGCGCTGCTGGCACTCACCGGGTGCGTACAGGTAGATAGCTACAAGGATGTGATTAAACATCCTGTTCCGGCACATCTGGCGGGATACTGGCAGTCAAAAGGGCCGCAGAGCAAAATGGTCAGCCCGGAGGCGATTGCCACGCTGGTGGTGACGGAGGAGGGCGATACGCTGGACTGCCGTCAATGGCAGCGCGTAATTGCCGTGCCGGGTAAAATCATGCTGCGTTCAGACAGCTATTACAACGTAACCAGCAAGCTGGATATCTACCCGCTGGAGCGCGATGGCTCGGTGCTGGAGTATGATGGCATGGAGCTGCAGAAGGTCGATCGCCCAACGGTTGAATGTGCCGATTACCTGAGCAAAAATCCGCTGGAAAGTAAGCTACCGTAGCCGTTTTTGGTGTTTGCACCCTCTCCCTGTGGGAGAGGGCCGGGGTGAGGGCATCTGGCCGCACTCTTCAAATACTACAATGCATCCTCAATCACCCACACGCTCACGCTTCCGCCTTTGCAGGTAAATGTCCCTTCGCCATCCGCTGCGGTGGTGACCGTTTCTTCACGATTGCCGAGAAAATCACGCCAGATTTTGTTCCCGTAGTTTTCCCCAAGGCAGATCACCTTCTCGCCATCATCACCGTTGGACATCACCACCACGCAACCGGGATCCTCTTCCGTGCCACTGCGGCTGAATGCGATGCAGTTAGGGTGGTCAAAAAACAGCGTCTGCACGCCGTGGGCAAAGCGCTGACGGGCGAGGATCAGCTCGTGCAGTTGCTCAATCACCGGCATATCAATGTGGTAAGTTTCACCGTCTCCCCCGGTATCGTCATAGCTTGCGCCAAAGAGATCGGGATAAAACACGCTCGGCACGCCATTTTCCCGCAGCAGGATCAGCGCATAGGCCAGCGGTTTAAACCAGGCTTCCACCGGGGCTTCAAGCGCCTGCAACGGCTGGGTGTCATGGTTGGCAACCAGCGTCACCGCATGGAACGGATCGGCCTCCACCAGCGTGCCGGTGAAAATCTGGCTCATGTCGTAGTCCCGCCCCTGACGCGAGGCCTCGTGGAATTTCATCTGCAGGGGGGCATCAAACAGCATCGTTTTACCCTCGACCTGGTTAATATAGGCCTGCAGTTTATCCACCTCGTGCGACCAGTATTCCGCGACGATAAACAGCGGTTGCGTTGCCACTTCCTGGACGTGTTCAATCCACTCCTTATAGAACCAGGCGGGGATGTGTTTGACCGCATCCAGGCGGAATCCGTCGCAGCCGGTTTGTTCCATGACCCAGCGCGCCCAGTACTTGATCTCCTCCGTCACGGCATGGTTACGGAAATCGATATTTTCGCCCATCAGATAGTCGAAATTACCCATTTCGTCATCGACCTGATCGTTCCAGCCTTCGCCGGTGTAGTCATTGACGATTTTGAAGATGCCATCCTCATCGGGGTTTTCGATGTGGTCGATGCCGCTAAAGCATTTGTAATCCCAGACGAACTGCGAATACTGTCCGGCGCGGGCAGGGAAGGTGTAACGGGTCCAGGCTTCGCACTCGATGATCTCATCATCGATTTGCGTGCGGTCCTGTTCGTTCACACGCTGAACGCGAACGTGCTCTTTCTCATCGGCGCCCATTTTGTGGTTAACCACCACATCCAGCAGCACCGCGATGTTATTGCTTTTGAGCGCATCAATGGCTTCCAGAAGCTGGGCTTTATCACCGTATTTGGTGGCAACACTGCCTTTCTGGTCAAACTCGCCGAGATCAAACAGATCGTAAGAATCATACCCGACCGAGTAACCGCCCGATGCGCCTTTATAGGCTGGCGGCAGCCAGATCATATTGATGCCGATTTCGTTAAGATTGGGGGCTAATGCCGTGACCTCTCGCCACAATTCACCGCCTGCAGGGTAATACCAGTGAAAGCATTGTAACAGGGTGGGGTTTTTCATCGTCCGTGCTCCAGAAGCCGTTTGGCTGACTTCTGGAGTATGGATGAAGAAATCATAATTGTGTGTCGCGGGTCAAACTTTCTGGATAAAGAATATTCCCTGACAGCTTTCCATAGGTTGATGTGATGGATTGCTGTTTACCGGTTTGATCAATGAGGCTGCGCAGTTCGTCCATGCGTGTGGCAAGCAGCATTTTGAGCTCGGTCTCGTTTTGCAGAACCTTCTCGAGTAGAAAACGTGCCTGCTCAATCTGGGACGGATGTGCCTCCGAAATAGGGTTTTTGGAGATATTCTCTACCAGCTGAACATAAGATATCTCAAGGGTAATGAGCTCGTCCCAGAGACCGGAACGAGCATGTTTTAACATGGTAAGGCTGAGGTTATAGAGGGCCTGCCAGTTATCAAGAGCGGACGCTGGATTATTCATCAATAGATATCCTGAGAAGAAGGACCATTGGGACCAATTTGTTTCCACGCATCCGCAATGTTATTGAGCAGCGCTTCGACCTCTACAATCGCCTCCACGTCGTTACGCAGATTTGCATGCAACAAACGTCTGACCATGTACTCGTACAGCGCGGCAAGGTTGCCCGGCAGTTCACTGTCGATCTCCATATTCAGACCGGCTTTTAACCCGTTATCGATAATATTGATCGCCTTCGATAAGGCTTCGCCTTTTTCGGTGATTTTACCTTCGTCCAGGAAAAGACGGGCGCGGACAAGGGCACTCAGTGCCCCGTCAAACAGCATTACGACAAGTTGATGCGGACTGGCACTCAGCACCGCGCTTTCCAGCCCGACCTGCTGATAAGCTCGGGCGCCATTTTGTGCATACATATACGTTCCTTACGACTAAGAACTGAACTGCTGTTTCAGGTAGGTGGCCGTGTTATTCAGTTTACTCATCATGGTATCAAGACTGTTGAACTGTGCTTTATAACGGGCCATCGTGGCTTCGATGCTCGCTTCCATTGCGTCGTAGCGCTTATCCAGGGTTTTCAACGTGCTGTTGATACCGTCAGTCGCGCTTTTGATGATCCCTTCTTTACCGGTGGTTGTGCTCAGCATGGCGGTCAGGGTATTGCCCATCTGCGTGGCCAGACCGGTTGTTTTGCCATCGCCAATAAAGTAGGCCTGCACCGCTTCCGGGCTGTCGGTGAGCGCTTTTGTCAGTTTGGCATCGTCGATTTTCAGGTTACCCATTGAGCCGTCAGCGCCCACGGTAGGATCCTGGGTGATACCGAGCTGGGCCATGATCGCGTAGGAGCCAGACTGGACCACGGTCAACATATCGCGCAGCTGTGACTGTACAGAACGCACGGTGTTGTCACCCAGCAGCGCACCGTTGCTGGCGGACTGATCGGCACCGGCTTCCACCTTCACATACTTGGTGATGCTGGCGATGGTCGACTGCAGGGAGTTGTAGGCGGTAACCCAATCCGTGACGGCTTTTTTTGTGGCATCGGTAGAGCGGGTAACATCTAAATTTTCGCTCTTGGTGCTTTCTGCCTTCAGGGTGAGGGTTACGCCCGGCAGCGCGTCATTAATTGTGTTGGTCGAACGCTCAATGTCGATGTCGTTGATGGTAACCAACGCATTTTGTGACGCGGTTTGCTGATTCATCGCGCCGGTATTCGTGGATGAGTCGTAGCTGATAATGCCTTTTAAGGTGTCGTCACCGGTCACTGTCACCGTCATGTCATTGGCCGTGCCAGTGGTTTTCGAGGACAGCATCAGGGTGTACTCGTTGTCCTTCGACTTCACTACCGTTGCCGTGACGTTGCCGTTAGCCTTGTTAATCGCGCTGGCAATACCGTTCAGGCTGGTGTCGCCGTCAGCAAGATCGACGGTCAGCGGTTTGGTGGTGCCTGGCTGGCTGATGGTGATGGTACGCGTGGTACCGGTAGTCGCTCCCAGCTGCGCGGTGGCACTGGTCTGGACGGCAGAGGTTAATACCTGAGCTTTCGCCAGCGATTTAACCTGTACGCTATAGGAACCAACCGCTGCACCGGCCGTGGTGGTGGCGCTGAAGGCGGTGTTGGTCGAGCCAATAGACGCCGCGTTCCAGGTGTCCGTTTTTCCCAGGGCTGCAGTGGCGGTATTCAGCGACGTCATTGCACTTTGCAGCTTACTGAACGCACTCAGCTGGGCATTATAGGACGTCTGCTGATTGGTGATGGTGTTCAGCTTGGTTTTTTCAGCCGTTTCGAGGTTGTTATACAGTGTTGCCAGATCCAGACCTGAACCTACGCCCAGACTCGTAATAGTCGCGCCTGAAGAGAGAGTGATTGAGCTACTCGCCATTTTTTTATTTCCTTTAGCCAATGGTAGTTTCAGGTAGTTATCGGCGACTTATGCAGATAGTTTACGTTTCAGGTAAAAAAATTATCGGCTGAATAGCGCTCAACCTTACGGCCATATAGCACTATTGGCGCGTGAGAGACATATATAAAAGAAAAACGCGGGAAGAATAAAATGTGAAAACGATTCCTGAAAAATAGCGTTTCTGATGGTGCTTTGAGTAGACCTTAATAACTATAAATTCATTAAAATCAATCAGTTAATAATTTTTTGACGAAATTTCTAAAGTCTTATTCAGACCCGTCGATAACTTTCATGACGGTGAGAGACGCCGTGAGTGTTAAGGCACCGACCCTAGAAACCATTTTTGAAGGAATTAAATTATGGCAGTTATCAATACTAACCTGTTGTCCCTGACCACTCAGAACAACCTGAACAAATCTCAGTCTTCTCTGGGCACTGCTATCGAGCGTCTGTCCTCTGGTCTGCGTATCAACAGCGCGAAAGATGACGCTGCTGGCCAGGCGATTGCTAACCGCATGACCTCCCAGGTTAAAGGTATGACCCAGGCGGCGCGTAACGCCAACGACGGTATCTCCCTGGTTCAGACTGCTGAAGGTAACCTGAACGAAATCAACACCAACTTACAGCGTATTCGTGAGCTGTCTGTTCAGGCTGCTACCGACACTAACGGTTCTTCTGACCTGACTTCTATCAACACTGAAATCAAACAGCGTCTGGCTGAAATCGACCGTATCGCGGGCGCAGCTAACTTCAACGGTAAGAAACTGCTGGACGGTTCCGTATCTACCGCGCTGAAAATTCAGGTTGGTGCAGGTACTTCTTCTAACGACACCATCTCCATCGACAGCAACGCGCTGATCAACGCCACCTCTGGTACCCTGAGCGCTGGCCTGAGCACTGCAATCTCTGATAACGCCTCTGCACAGGCTGTTATCTCTGCTGCTGACGCTGCAATCGCGAAAATCGATACCGCGCGTTCTAACATGGGTGCGATTCAGAACCGTTTCGAATCTACCATCAACAACCTGAACAACTCTATCAACAACCTGTCTGCTGCTCAGTCCCGTATCCAGGACGCTGACTACGCTACCGAAGTTTCCAACATGTCTCGCGCGCAGATCCTGCAGCAGGCTGGTACTTCTGTACTGTCTCAGGCAAACCAGGTTCCACAGGCAATGCTGTCTCTGCTGCGTTAATCGCCGCGCCTGTTTCACAAAAGGTTGCTGGAAACAGCAACCTTTTTTTTTGCCCGTCAGACAATCTCCGAAATAAGCCATTATTCCCGGGGGTGTTCCTTCCATTATCCCGGATATTCCCTTGTACGATGGGTAAGAATCGCAATCTTACTAAGAGAATCGGGATGAACAAGTTCGAGCGTACACGATCGCTGCATCAGTTTTACCGTGACGAATTTTCACGGTTAATTTTCCTGCCGGAAACGGATGCATTGCCTGCGCATATCGTTACCGAAATCCTGCATTATAAAAATTCCGATATTGTCACGCTCGAACCCCAGATCATGGAAGCCATGACCGATCTGGATGCAGACAAAGAACTCGCCGTGAAGCGCATGCTGTGCGCGATTGCTGCTGCAAACGCCGCGTTTGATTTTAAAAATGAAGGGAAGCCCACGCCATTTTCAAAAGAGATGAGCGACACCATTACCGGCTGGGTGGTAGAGGCGCTTCAACACGACAACAGCATTAATCTACTGGTGGCGGGTATTCAGGTCTTCTTCCGCATTAACGAAATTGACGCCGCCTTATTCCTGATTTCTAACTACTACGCGGTGGTGAGTCCATCCCCAACCGTGATGAAAATATTGTTGTTGGTTTGTCTGATGGAAGATGATTTTAATCAGATGCAGACGCTTATCCAGCAGCTGACCGCCAATCCTGAAAATATTGGTGAAGACGCGTTAACGATGCTGATGATCGTCACGGGCATTCATAAGCTGGGTGGCTGTCCCGAATCGTTCATCGATTTTTCCGCCCTGAAAATGCCTGATTATGAGCCTGATTTTTCGCACTACGAGTGGCTTCTTCCGGCGGAAGAAAACGGAAAAACCACGGTTCTGGTGGCGTGCGACAAACGTTATTACTTCGATCATGCCCTGACGCTGTTAGGGTCTGTCTACCACACCAACGGCGATGGGCTTAACGTTCACCTGCATCTTTATAACCCGGATGATGAGACAAAGGCGCACGTTAATGCCCTGCACCAGCGTTTTCCGGGCATGGTGATATCCGCGACGGCCGAAACCATTACGCCTGTTTTTGGTATCAACGTCTGGTATGCCTCAAGACGCTTTGTCTTCCTTAGCTATGCGCTGAGCGTATTCTCGTCACCGATCATGGTGCTTGATGCGGATTGTCTGGTGCGTAAGAACTGGTCGGATATTGAGCCACATCTCCCGAAGAGTGAGATTGTCCTCTCTTACAGCAACGGCGCGCCGCCGTGGGAGCAGGTGCCTGCGGGCTTTGTCTATACGGTCCCTGGCACGCTTTCGCGTAAATACCTTTCGCTTGTCGCCACCTTTATTGACTGGAACTTACGCCGCGGTAATGCGGAGTGGTTCCTTGATCAGGTCGCGCTGTCGGTCTCACTGGATGCCCTTCCGGCGATAGAACAGATGGCCATTCATCGCGAGCCGCTGGAGAAACTGATCGACATTCGTTACACCGACGACACGTTCAGCTGGACCGTGACCACGCAAAAATCAGGCGGCGAAGCGTACCAGAACTATAAAGCTGCGATGCAACAAACCTATTTTGGCTAACCACTGAACTCATGGAACTTTCTCTGTATGTTGTATCCAGATAATCGATTCACGCTATCCAGTCTGCAGGCTGCCGCTGCTCTGTATCAGTTTCCTGCCGGGGCGCCTGAAAATGCGCGCGTCCTGGATTTAGGCTGCGGACAGGGAGATGTGTTGTTATCCGCTGCGCTGGCCTGGCCGGATTGTGTCGGGATAGGGATTGATAGTAACGAAGAGGCTGTTTTAGCAGGGCAGAGGCAGGCGCAGCGTCTGGGTATCGCCAATATCGAACTGGTTGCGGCGGGTCTTAACGATGTGCTGAGCGTGTCGCCGGGTGAATTCGATTACATTCTGATCCGCGGGGACTTTATTCCTGCTGGCATGCCAGAGCGTGACGCGCTGTTACAGTGGTGTCGTCGTCATTTGGCGGCGCGCGGCATGATTGCCATTCATCAAACCTTTACCCCGCCTGAGTCCGCGGCGCAATATGTCCAGGATGCGCTGGCTTTCCATGCACGTCTTGCGGGCCGGCCAGAAGAGCAGGTGGCGTTTGCTCGCGGCATGCTCAGCTATCTGGCAATGACCCAGCCGGAAGGCGAGAACAAACACCATGTGCTCGCGATGGAGCACGTTGACGACGCCACCCTTAGTGAGATGCTGGCAAGCGCCACCCATACCTCCGGGCAGTTTATTCACTTCAACGATAGCCTTTCCGCCTGCGGGTTACGCTACGTGGGAGATGCGCTGCCGCAGTACGAAACGGGTGAAAGCGTTAGCGAGCAAATTCATCAGCTGCACGCTCTGGTCTCATCCGGACAGACGTCGATTGCCGCGCAGCAATATCTCGATTTTGCCGTCAACCGTCGCGAGCGCGTCAGCCTGCTTTCCCGTGATGATGCCGTCAACGCGGCGGCGCTGGATTTTACCCGCCTGAACACGCTGCACTGGGCCGGTGATTTCAGGCGTTACCGCAACGAACGGGGTGAAATTGTTAATGCTCACACCAACGCGGAAGGGAAGTTTTTCTCAACGCTTAATACCACGACCCTGCACATTCTTGATCTGCTTGGCGGCGCATGGCCGCTGAGCCTGTCGTTTGAACAGCTGGTGTTCAACACCCGTCTTCCTGAAAAGGAGGAGGATGTCGCCCAACAGGTACTTGAGTCACTGAAAGATCTGTTTCTCAATCAAATTCCGGGACTCTACTGGGCCGGTTCACCAGGGCCATACAATGTTCAACCGGAACGTGAACTTGCCTTCATTTCACCTCTTCAGGCAGGCGATGACGCCGACGTCACGTTTAATCTGTGGGGCGCGCGCGTCACGCTTAGTCAGGAAGAGCGTGAATTTGCACTTGCAGGGATGGATGTCAATCAGGCCAAAAGCAGCGAACTTTTTTCGGCACTGAAAGCGAAAGGTCTGTTGAAAGGCTCCCCTGAAGCGTGGCGCAGAGCACAGCAGCATTATTTACGCCCGGGGGATGTCGACTATCTCAAACGTAGCATCGATACGCTGTTGCTGCTTAACGTCGGGTCGCAGCAGGGTGGTTTACTGGCTGACGGACAAATAATGGCAGGGGAGAAGGATGAACAGGATCCTGCTATCGATCTCATCTACAAAAACGTCAACGCCCTGATTGCTGCGGGGCTGGCTAAAGACGCGCGCGATTATATCCGCGGACAGATTGAAAACGATCCCCATAACCTGCATACGCTTCGCTGCTATTCCCGCGCCAGCCTGCTGATGGGGGACTGGGATGAGGCCTTGTCGGCACTCGGTCAACTGATGAGCCACTACTCTGCCGGGCAGGATATCTGGTTCGACCTGGCCACGGTGCTGCAGAAAAAGGGTGAGTTGCATTATTCAGCCCGCATCCTCCAGGCGCTGCTGCGGTTGAATAAAAACAACGCGTCATTCTGGAATACGCTGGCGGTGGTGTATCACTCGCGCCGCAACATGGCCATGGCTGAACGCTGTGCCAGAGAGTCTTTGCGCTATAACGCCACGAACCCGCTGCATCTCGCAATGATGGGCATCATTCTGAGTGATAACCAGAAACTGACGGAAGCACGCTATTTCCTTGAAAAATCGCTCGAGTTTGCGCCGGGTGATTTTGACTGTTTCACCAGCTTGCTGTTTGTTCTGACCCACGATTTTTCCGTCTCGCCGGAGGTGCTCTTCGAGCGCCATCTTGCTTATGGCGAGCTGGTGAGCGCATGGGCGAAAAAATTCGACCTGGCGCTGCCGTGGCAGGGTAGCAAGGATCCAGAGCGGCCGCTGCGCGTCGGCTTTGTCTCCGGCGATTTCCGCAACCACCCGGTAAGCCGCTTCCTGCGGCCGTTCTGGGATGGTATGGACCGGGAACAGTTCTCCCTCTACGGCTATAGCACGCTCGATAAAGATGATGCCGTCACGGAGCACTTCCGTAACACCTCGACGAAGTGGTTATCCGTTACCGATCTCAATAACGTTGAGCTGGCAAAACAGATCCACAGTGACGGGATCGATATTCTTTTTGACCTTTCGGGCCATACCACCGGAACGCGGTTACCTGCGTTTGCCTTTAAGCCTGCGCCAGTGCAAATCACCTGGCTGGGCTACCCGGGCACAACCGGGATGACGCAGATGGATTACCGCATTATCAGTACCGGGTTTGTCAGAAATGCGGCGATAGACGCGCAGTTCACGGAGAAGCTGATTGCGATCCCGCTTGATAATTTCTTCGAGCCGGATGCGTCCAGTCCTGACGTCAATACGCTGCCAGCCCTGACGAACGGCTGGTTTACCTACGGTAGCTTTAACCGTCCTAAAAAATTGAACGATCGGGTCTTCGCGCTGTGGGCGCGCATTCTCCAGCATAACGCCACGTCAAGGCTGCTGATTGGTTTTATGGATGATGACGCGATGATCGCCCGCTACCGCAAGAAGCTCAATGCGCTGGGCGTAGCGGATGAACAGCTGATCTTTCGTAAAACCACGGGAATGGAGGCCTACCTGCAGATGCATCACGAGGTGGACATGCTCCTTGACTCCTTCCCATACAACGGAGGCACCACCACCAGCCATGGCATCTGGATGGGCGTCCCGACGCTCACCCTGGCAGGGGCGACCTATCCAGCCCGTCAGGGGCTCGAGATTATGCATATCTACGGGCTGGATGAATTTGTTGCGGAAAGTCAGCAGGACTATTTCGATAAAGCCGTGCGCTGGCAAACCCAACTGGAAACCCTTAACGCCTTGCGCCAGAACATGCGGAGCACGATCCCGACGCAGGGGCAGAGCAATGTGGCGATTCCTTTCCAGCAGGCCCTACGTCAGGCCTGGCGTAAATGGTGTGCTGACGAAGCACCTCACAGTTTCCGGGTAACAGGTACTGAGGATTAACTTATGAAAAATGTCTACGTTACCAGTCCACTTCTTCCGCCACTTGAGGAGTTTATCCCTTACCTGGAGACCTTGTGGGAAAGTAAAATTTTGACCAACAGCGGGCAATTCCATCAGCAACTGGAAGAGGCGCTGGCGGCCTATCTGGGCGTAAAGCATGTCTGCCTGTTCTCTAACGGCACGCTCGCGCTGCTGACGGCGCTGCAGACATTGCGTATTACGGGCGAAGTGATCACCACGCCATACTCCTTTGTCGCCACCTCTCACAGCCTGCTGTGGAATGATTTAACGCCGGTGTTTGCCGATATTGACCCTGTCACGTTTAATATCGATCCGGATCGCATTGAAGAACTGATTACGCCTAAAACAACGGCCATCATGCCGGTTCACTGCTACGGTATTCCGTGCGATATGGAACGCATCCAGAAGATTGCCGATACCTATGGGCTGAAGGTGATTTACGATGCGGCCCACTGTTTCGGCGTCAAACAGGATAACGCCAGCATTCTCAATTATGGCGATCTCTCCGTGCTGAGCTTCCACGCCACGAAGGTATTTAATACCTTCGAAGGGGGCGCCATTATTTGCCACGACGCCAAAACCAAACAGCGCATCGATTATCTTAAAAACTTTGGTTTTGCCGATGAAACCATCGTGATGGCGCCGGGTATTAACGCCAAAATGAATGAAGTGCAGGCGGCCATGGGACTGCTGCAATTAAAGTATATTGACGGTGCGCTGCAGGAGCGCGCGGTGATTTATCAGCGTTACGTTGAACTGCTCGATGCCGCGCTTCCGGCGCTGGAATACATTAAACCGGCCAGTAATATTGAATGGAATTACTCTTACTTCCCGGTACTTATTCGCGCAGATTCGGCGGTCAGCCGGGATGCGATTTATGCGGAATTACGTAAGCATAATATCTATGCCCGCCGTTATTTCTACCCGCTTATCAGCGCCTTCCCGATGTATCGCCACTTCCCGACGGCGAATGTACAACATCTCCCGGTTGCCGATGAAATTTCTCATGCGGTGCTTTGCCTGCCTATCTATCCCGGACTGCCGGTGGCCGATCAGCGTCGTATTATTGAGATTATTCAGGGCTTGTTTATCGATGCTGCTCATGCGGCAGAGCCAGCGCTGGTGGTCAATGGATAGGAAAGGAAACCGATGAAGCTGGCGATCATGCAACCCTATTTTTTCCCGTATTGCGGCTATTTTCAGCTCATGGCGGCCGTTGATGCTTTCGTGGTGTATGACAACATCAAATACACGAAAAAAGGGTGGATTAACCGTAACCGTATTCAGGTTCGCGGTGCGGAGTCGTTAATCTCGCTGCCGCTAAAAAAAGACTCGGACTTTCTGGATATCAGGGAGCGGCAGCTCTCAGCCACATTTGACCGCAACAAGCTGTGCAATCAGATTATCGGGGCGTATCGCCACGCCCCCTCATTTTCTGCGGTAATGCCGGTGGTTGAGGAGATTATTCAGAACCCGGACGAAAACCTTTTTAATTATCTGTGGCAGGGGCTGAACCGGCTGCGGGACTATTTTGGCTTCTCCTGCGAGCTGATTGTCTCGTCCTCATTACCGGCGAATCACGCGTTAAAGTCTCAGGATCGCGTCATCGATATTTGTCAGGTGATGAACGCCCGTACGTATATTAATCCTCCGGGGGGCATGGCGCTCTATTCCCGGGAGGATTTTGTCGACCGCGGACTTGAGCTGAAATTTATCCAGCCGCAGCCGTGGCACTACCCGCATTCTGACGCGGCGTTTATTCCGTGGCTGTCGATTATTGACGTCATGATGTTTAACCCTCGCAATGAGGTGGTTCGTCGCCTCCAGCATGGTTATGAGTTAATTTAATATGTTTACATGGAAAAAATTGGGTAAGGTCTTTACCCCGCAGGAAGTGACCCATCTCCCCTGGCTTAAAGAGTTTGCGCAGGCCCCTGCGACGCTGATCTTTGATGATTTCGTACGCGTCTATTTCTCCTGCCGTCCACCCGCCGATGAACAGGGAAAATATGTCAGCTACTCCGCCTGGGTCGATTTGGCACGTGACGATCTCTTCCACGTGTTGCGCGTCGCCCGCGAACCGATTCTCCCGTTGGGCGGATACGGAGAATTTGACGAATTTGGAACCTATCCCGTCTCCGTAATGCGCGATAACGATGTGGTAAAAGCCTGGTATGCAGGCTGGACTCGCTGCGAATCGGTGCCGTTTAACGTGGCGATTGGCATGGCGGTGAGCCATGACCAGGGGGAAACCTTTGTTAAAGCGGGCCCGGGACCGGCAATTGGCTACTCACCGGATGAGCCGTTTGTGATGAGTGGGCCAAAAATTCGCAGATTCAATAACCAGTGGCAGCTTTTTTATATCGCCGGGCGCAAATGGAAGTGGGTGGATGGCCGCGCAGAGCCGGTCTACAAGATCCGCATGGCGACCTCTGACGATGGCATCAACTGGACGAAGCTGAATAAAGATCTGATCCCCAGCCGTATCGAAGAGGACGAGGCGCAGGCCAGCCCGGATGTCTTTTACGCCAACGGCAAATACCATATGTTCTTTTGCTACCGCTACAGCGCCCATTATCGCGGAAAGCAGAACGGTTACCGCATCGGCTACGCGTGGAGTCTTGATATGATCACGTGGCATCGGGATGACAGTAAAGCTGGCATTGATGTGTCTGCCTCCGGGTGGGATGCCGAGATGATCAGCTACCCACACGTATTTGAACTGGATGGCACTATTTACATGGCTTATCTGGGGGATCAGGTGGGCCGCTATGGCTTTGGCCTGGCACAACTGGAGGGCAAATTATGCTAACCCTGAACTGGCGTAAGCACGGACTTATCTATTCGCCGTCACAGTTTCCTCCTCTGACAAATGGGGTGGGGTTTGCCCAGTCTCCGCAAGCGCTGGTGTTTGATGACTTTGTCCGTATCTTCTTCTCCACGCGTGAGCAAGAAAAGCACTCAGCAAAGTTCATCAGCCGCGTCTGCTATGTGGATATGGATAAATCTCTGCGGGAGGTGCTTCGCATCAGTCCCGAGCCGGTGCTTGCTCCTGCTGAACTGGGCACATTCGACGAGCACGGTATTTTCCCCTGCAACGTTCTGCGTCACGACGGCAAAATCATGGCCTGGACAACCGGGTGGAACCGTCGCGTTTCGGTCTCGGTTGATACGGCCATTGGTCTGGCAGTAAGCACAGACAATGGCGAACACTTCACCCGTGTCGGTACCGGGCCGGTGATGGGCCCCTCATTGCACGAGCCACACTTAGTGGGTGATGCCTTTGTCATCCATACCCGTGAACGTTTCCACATGTGGTACATCTTTGGCACGGGCTGGAAAAAGCGCACGCCGGAATCGGTGCCGGATCGCATTTATAAAATTGCCCATGCGGAATCAGACGATGGCATCAACTGGCAGCGTGACAGCCAGCAAATCATTCCTTCGGTGCTGGGGGAAGACGAATGCCAGGCGCTGCCGACGGTGATTGAAATCAATGGCCGGTATCATATGGTCTTTTGCTTCCGGGAGTGTTTCGATTTCCGTACTGGGCAGGGGCGCGGTTATCGTCTGGGCTATGCCTGGTCTGATGATTTACACCACTGGCATCGTGATGATAGCCAGATGGCGTCGCTCGCGTCCGTGGATGACTGGGACAGCGAAATGCAGTGCTATCCCCATCTTTTCCGCTGCGATGAAAAAGTCTATTTGCTTTATAACGGTAATGCGTTTGGCAAAGCGGGCTTCGGCCTTGCGGAACTGGTGTTATGAATCGCTGGGTGTTTTGTCAAAACCGCGCCTCTCGTGAGGAGATAGTCGAACATTTTAACCGGTGTGACCCGCTATTTATTGCGTCAATCAGCGAAAGAATAGCGTTACAGGACTATGCCCAAAAAATAGTGGCGCGGGCATGGCGAAGCGAAGCCTGGCAAAACAACACCCTCAGAGGACTGGTGGCTGCGTATTATAACGCGCAGCGTCAGCAGGGATTTATTACCAATGTTTCCGTTTTGCCGGACGCTCAGCATTGCGGCATAGGTAGCCAGCTGTTAATTCAAAGCATTGCACATTTACACTCCCTGGGTGTGACTGAAATTAATCTTGAAGTCGATAAGAATAACGTGTCGGCACAACGTTTATATCTAAAGCATGGTTTTACCTTTGGAATAGCAAACGGTTCAAAGATAACCATGACTTTACAGAGAGAGAAAACAACATGACCCTTCGTGATTACAATCTGGAAATCAAAGATACTGCCGATCATCAGTACGCCTATAACTTTGATTTTGATGTGATGCACCCTTTTATGATTCGTGCGTTCACACCGTTCTTTAAGCCGGGTAATTTACTTGAACTGGGTAGTTTTAAAGGTGATTTCACCGCACGCCTGGCTGAAAAATTTAACGCCATCACCTGCGTGGAAGCTTCCGAAGAGGCGATGACCATCGCCCGTGAGCGCCTGGGAAAAAATGTCTCGTTTGTCCATTCCCGCTTTGAGGATGTTCAACTTCCTGAGCGTTATGACAATATTGTTCTCACCCATGTACTGGAGCATATTGACGATCCCGTTAACCTCTTAAAACGCATTAATGATGAATGGCTAACGGATGACGGACACCTTTTTCTGGTGTGTCCCAATGCGCATGCCGCTTCCAGACAGATTGCGGTCAAAATGGGATTAATCTCGCATAATAGTGCGGTGACGGAGGCCGAGTTTCTCCATGGCCATCGTTGCACTTATTCTCTGGATACGCTTGAGAGAGATGCCCGTCTTGCCGGACTGAATGTGGTTTATCGCACAGGTATTTTTTTCAAAGCGCTGGCTAATTTCCAGTGGGATAAACTTTTACAGACGGATATCATCTCGACGCAATATCTTGAGGGCTGCTACGAGTTAGGCCATCAATACCCTGATTTATGTTCAAGCATATTCTTGCTGTGTAAAAAAGGCTGACGTTATTCCTGCTGCAGGATGCATGTTATCCCGACATGCATCGGTAACCCCCAAATAACCCCTTATTTTACCCACTATTCATCCAATTGAACGCCCTGCAGAATCGGATAATCATGCCGATAACTCAACTAACGCAGGGCTGTTTATCGTGAATTCACTCTATACCGCTGAAGGTGTAATGGATAAACACTCGCTGTGGCAGCGTTATGTCCCGCTGGTGCGTCACGAAGCATTGCGCCTCCAGGTGCGTTTGCCGGCGAGCGTGGAACTGGACGATCTGCTACAGGCGGGCGGTATCGGGTTATTGAATGCAGTTGACCGATACGACGCTCTGCAAGGAACGGCATTTACCACTTACGCAGTTCAGCGTATTCGTGGTGCGATGCTGGACGAGCTGCGCAGCCGGGACTGGGTGCCGCGCAGTGTTCGCCGCAACGCGCGCGAAGTGGCGCATGCGATGGGGCAGCTGGAACAGGAACTGGGACGCAACGCGACGGAAACGGAAGTGGCGGAACGGCTTGGTATTCCTGTTGAAGAGTATCGTCAGATGTTGCTCGATACCAATAATAGCCAACTCTTCTCTTATGACGAGTGGCGCGAAGAGCATGGCGATAGCATCGAGCTGGTGACGGATGAGCATCAGCAAGAAAACCCGTTACACCATTTAATGGAAGGTAATTTACGCCAGCGCGTGATGGAAGCCATTGAAGCTTTGCCAGAGCGCGAACAGCTGGTGTTAACCCTCTATTATCAGGAAGAGCTTAATCTCAAAGAGATTGGCGCTGTTCTGGAAGTGGGAGAGTCGCGGGTAAGCCAGCTGCACAGCCAGGCCATCAAACGCTTACGAACCAAGCTGGGTAAGTTATAGGTGATTGATTCACCTGAAAAATGCCGCACAACGTATTGACAACCAGGAGTTATCATGACGGTGCAGCAATCTAAAAGACGGCCTTTAAGCCGCTACCTGAAAGACTTTAAACACAGCCAGACGCATTGCGCCCACTGTAACAAGTTACTCGATCGTATCACGCTGGTTCGTCGTGGCGAAATCGTCAACAAAATTGCGATTTCTCGTCTCGACACGTTGATGGACGAAGCCGCGTGGCTCGAAGAGCAGAAAGAGTGGGTGGCGCTTTGCCGTTTCTGTGGCGATCTCCACTGCAAAGAGCAAAGCGACTTCTTCGATATTATCGGTTTCAAACAGTTCCTGTTTGAACAGACCGAGATGAGTCACGGGACCGTTCGCGAATACGTGGTTCGCCTGCGTCGCCTCGGGCAACATCTGACCGTGAATAACATTTCCCGCGATCTGCTCAAGACCGGCTACCTGGATGAAAACCTGGAGCCGTGGCTGCCTGCGACCAGTACCAATAACTACCGTATTGCGCTGCGCAAGTACGCACAATATAAGGTCCAAATGCCGGCGGCGGTAAAGCAGAAAGCCCACGCCGGGACAACTTCTGATATATATTAAAAAAGAATAAGATGTAGCGCAGTCGCCTTTGACCTTGCAGGCGATTTCTCTACACTACACAAAAATTCCACTATATCGGGGTACTTATGAAATTAGCACTTCTGGGTCGTCAGGCGCTGATGGGCGTTATGGCCGTTGCGCTGGTCGCGGGAATGAGCGTGAAAACCTTCGCCGCAGAGAACCTGCTTAACAAAGTGAAAGAGCGCGGTACGCTGTTGGTCGGGCTGGAAGGAACCTATCCTCCGTTCAGCTTCCAGGGTGATGACGGTAAACTGACCGGTTTCGAAGTGGAATTTGCGGAAGAACTGGCGAAACACCTTGGGGTGAAAGCGTCCCTGAAACCGACCAAATGGGACGGTATGCTGGCGTCGCTGGATTCCAAACGTATTGATGTGGTGATTAACCAGGTGACCATTTCTGACGAGCGTAAGAAGAAGTATGACTTCTCCACGCCGTACACCGTGTCCGGTATCCAGGCGCTGGTGAAGAAAGGCAACGAAGGCTCAATCAAAACGGCCGCGGATCTGAAAGGTAAGAAAGTCGGTGTCGGTCTGGGAACCAACTACGAAGAGTGGCTGCGCCAGAACGTTCAGGGTGTGGATATCCGCACCTATGATGATGACCCGACAAAATACCAGGATCTCCGCGTTGGCCGTATCGATGCCATCCTGGTTGACCGTCTGGCGGCGCTGGATCTGGTGAAGAAAACCAACAACACCCTGGCGGTCGCCGGTGATGCGTTCTCTCGTCAGGAATCCGGGGTTGCTGTCCGTAAAGGTAACGAAGACCTGGTCAAGGCGATCGACTCCGCCATTGCGGATATGCAAAAAGACGGCAGCCTGAAAGCGCTTTCTGAGAAGTGGTTTGGGGCAGACGTCACCAAATAAGTCTTTGACGTTAAAAAAAGGCGCTTTTAAAAGCGCCTTTTTTATTTCTTACGCGTCTGCGTGCATAATGAAAAATATCACATTTTGTCTGAGTTACCGGAGAACCCATGTCACTACAGAATTTAACGCGCTTTCCCCGCCTGGAGTTTATCGGCGCGCCGACGCCGCTGGAGTATCTGCCGCGATTTTCTGACTATTTAGGACGCGATATTTTTATTAAGCGTGATGACGTGACGCCAATGGCGATGGGGGGCAATAAGCTGCGCAAACTGGAGTTTCTGGCGGCTGACGCGCTGCGTGAAGGGGCGGATACGCTCGTCACCGCAGGGGCGATTCAGTCCAACCACGTTCGCCAGACGGCGGCGGTGGCGGCAAAACTTGGGCTGCACTGCGTGGCGTTGCTGGAAAACCCAATCGGTACACGGGCAGAGAACTACCTGACCAACGGTAACCGTCTGCTGTTGGATCTCTTTAACGTGCAGGTTGAAATGGTCGATGCGTTGACCGACCCGACCGCACAGCTCGATGAGCTGGCCACACGCCTTGAAGCACAGGGCTTTCGTCCGTATGTCATTCCGGTGGGCGGCTCGAATGCGCTGGGTGCGCTGGGGTATGTGGAAAGCGCGCTGGAGATTGCTCAGCAGTGCGAAGGGGCGGTGAGCCTCTCGTCAGTGGTGATTGCCTCTGGCAGTGCAGGTACGCACGCGGGGCTGGCCGTCGGGCTGGAGCACCTGCTGCCGGACGTTGAGCTGATTGGTGTGACGGTATCGCGCAGCGTTGCGGATCAGAAACCCAAAGTGGTGAGCTTGCAGCAGGCGGTGGCAGAGCAACTGGAGCTGAAGGCAAAGGCCGATATTCTGCTGTGGGACGACTATTTTGCGCCGGGTTACGGCACACCGAACGAAGAGGGAATGGAAGCGGTTAAACTGCTGGCGCGCCTCGAGGGCATACTGCTGGATCCGGTCTATACGGGCAAAGCGATGGCCGGGCTTATTGATGGCATTGCGCAGAAACGCTTTAAGGATGAAGGCCCGATTTTATTTGTGCACACCGGCGGCGCGCCCGCGCTGTTTGCCTATCATCCTCATGTCTAAAAATCAGGTCGAAAAATAATAATGCAAGAAAGTATTCAACTGGTTATCGATTCGCTGCCGTTCCTGCTGAAAGGCGCGGTGTTCACCTTACAGCTCAGTATTGGTGGCATGTTCTTCGGCCTAGTACTCGGGTTTGTGCTGGCCTTAATGCGTATGTCGCCCGTCTGGCCGGTGCGCTGGCTGGCTCGTTTTTATATCTCTGTGTTTCGCGGTACGCCGCTTATCGCGCAGCTCTTTATGATCTACTACGGTTTACCGCAGTTCGGGATTGAACTGGACCCGATCCCGGCGGCGATGATTGGTCTGTCGCTTAATACGGCGGCGTATACCTCGGAAACCCTTCGTGCGGCAATTTCGTCGATTGATAAAGGGCAGTGGGAAGCCGCGGCCAGTATCGGTATGACACCGTGGCAAACCTTGCGCCGGGCCATTCTGCCGCAGGCGGCGCGGGTGGCGTTGCCGCCGCTCAGCAACAGCTTTATCAGCCTGGTGAAAGACACCTCGCTCGCGGCGACGATTCAGGTGCCGGAGCTGTTCCGTCAGGCGCAGCTTATCACCTCGCGCACGCTTGAAGTGTTTACCATGTATCTTGCTGCCTCGCTGATCTACTGGGTGATGGCGACGGTGCTGTCTGCCCTGCAAAACTATTTTGAAAACCAGCTTAACCGCCAGGAGCGTGATCCAAAATGAGTGCTATCGACGTTAAAAACCTGGTGAAGAAATTCCACGGGCAAACGGTGCTCCACGGGATCGATCTGGAGGTGGAGCAGGGTGAAGTGGTGGCGATTATTGGCCCGAGCGGCTCAGGAAAAACCACTCTGCTGCGCAGCATCAACCTGCTTGAACAGCCGGAGGGAGGCACCATTCGGGTTGGGGAGATCACCATTGATACCGGTAAATCCATCAGCCAGCAAAAAGGCCTGATCCGCCAACTGCGCCAGCACGTGGGGTTTGTTTTCCAGAGCTTCAATCTGTTCCCGCACCGGACGGTGCTGGAGAACATTATTGAAGGTCCGGTGATTGTGAAAGGTGAACCAAAAGAGGAAGCCACGGCACGCGCGCGTGAACTGCTTGCCAAAGTGGGGCTGGCAGGGAAAGAGACCAGCTATCCGCGTCGTCTTTCGGGCGGGCAACAGCAGCGTGTGGCGATAGCCCGCGCGCTGGCAATGCGCCCGGATGTGATCCTCTTTGACGAACCCACTTCTGCGCTCGATCCTGAGCTGGTGGGCGAGGTGCTTAACACCATTCGTCAGCTGGCACAGGAGAAACGCACCATGGTCATTGTGACTCACGAAATGAGCTTTGCCCGTGACGTCGCCGACCGGGCTATTTTCATGGATCAAGGACGGATTGTGGAGCAGGGGCCGGCAAAAAGTTTATTTGCCAACCCGCAGCAGCCGCGAACCCGTCAATTCCTTGAAAAATTCCTTATGCAGTAGCATTTTTGCATGCATTTGCTCCAGATTTTTCTTCTGGAGCAAATTATTCTCTCGCGGTTTCGTCTGCCATGTTTTTTTATTCCGCTCAGTACAGATAAACCTTATCAAAACTAAAGTTAATTGTGCTATTGCCGATATTTTGTGGTTAGAAATAAGTTTTATGTGTTAGGTTATATTCACCTTAATAATGAATATCATTTCAGAGGCTTCATTTAGTAAGTATGAAGGATTCAGACTTTTTCACCTGGCGACGGGATTGCTTCCTCCGGTTTCAGGCACTGACCAGTGCCAGTGAGGTATATCAGGAACTACAGCGACAAACTCAGGCGCTCGAATTTGATTATTACGCACTCTGTGTACGCCATCCTGTGCCATTTACGCGCCCCAGGATATCTGTGCACACCACGTATCCACAACGGTGGATGGCGCAATATCAGTCAGAGAATTATTTCGCCATTGATCCGGTGCTCAAACCGGAGAATTTCATTCAGGGCCATTTACCCTGGACGGATGAATTATTCGCGGATGCTGAGGCATTATGGAATGGCGCACGTGACCATGGCTTGCGTAAGGGAATAACACAGTGCCTGATGCTGCCAAATCACGCGCTCGGTTTCCTGTCCGTTTCGTGTACCAGCGTTCAGGCGGGCGCGATCACCAGCGAAGAATTAGAGCTGCGGTTGCAGATGCTGCTGCAAATGGCGTTAACCAGCCTGCTGCGTTTTGAAGATGAGATGGTGATGCCACCCGAAATGAAATTCAGCAAACGTGAGCGGGAAATTCTGAAATGGACTGCGGAAGGGAAGACATCAGCGGAAATAGCGATCATTCTCTCTATCTCGGAGAATACCGTTAACTTCCATCAGAAGAATATGCAGAAGAAATTCAACGCGCCAAACAAGACGCAGATTGCGTGTTACGCGGCGGCGACAGGGTTAATCTGAGCAGAGAGAACGTTCTGCGTGCCAGACGAGATAACGGCTGAATGCAACACATTCAGCCGTTTTTTTTACTGACGGTAGGCTTGTTTAATTTGCTTAACGGTATTGGCAAATACCGCTGACTCAGCCTGGTTTTCCATCTGCGCGATTTGCTTTTCCATTTTAATGATCACACGTCCGGCGTCAGCCTGACCCATCGCCTGTAACATCAGCGTCAGCAGGGCTTTCAGGCAGTTGACTTCCTGGGCCAGTTCCTGGCTATTCTCCGCAGTTGCAAATTCAGGTGTGCTCATTTGTTTTCCTCGTTATAAAACAGCGCTCGCGCGCGATGATGCAAGTCAAGGCGGCGGAGTATACCACAAGCTGTTCCAAAAAATGCAGCGGTTGTTTTTCATACTTTTCCGCAGGGTGTTTATTTGCATAAACACCGCGTGCCAGTAAACTGCACAGGGTCGAAGATTATTAATTGTTTATGGCCGGTTCGCTTGCCGTTAATTATTGTTACAAAAATTTGAGAACTGTTTTTTTGACCGTGACGGGGCAGCGATTTTTGTAACTTTTTGAATACAGATGCTTAAAAAAAGCCGTACAAGCGCTCACCGCGCGGGCTTTCTTTCCAGCATCTGTACAGGCTAATTTCCAAAAACGCGAGCGAAATCGAATAGCCGGTTTTTTAACGTTTTAATCTTGTGAGGAAAAACGTTAATATAAAGCCAATTATCACTCAGTAGCGTTATCCCTATTCTGGAGACATTCCCTTTGATCAACGTCCTTCTTGTTGATGACCACGAACTGGTGCGCGCAGGGATACGACGCATTCTTGAAGATATAAAAGGTATTAAAGTTGCCGGTGAGGCGTGCTGTGGCGAAGATGCCGTTAAATGGTGCCGCACCAATTCAGCCGATGTGGTGCTGATGGATATGAACATGCCCGGTATCGGTGGGCTTGAAGCAACACGCAAAATCGCGCGTACCTTTGTTGACACAAAAGTCATCATGCTGACCGTACATACCGAAAACCCGCTTCCTGCGAAGGTGATGCAGGCAGGGGCGGCAGGTTACCTCAGTAAAGGCGCCGCGCCGCAGGAAGTGGTGAACGCGATTCGTTCCGTCTTTGCCGGCCAGCGTTACATTGCTTCTGACATTGCGCAACAAATGGCGCTGAGCCAGATTGAGCCGGAGAAAACCGAATCTCCGTTTGCCAGTTTGTCTGAGCGTGAATTGCAGATTATGCTGATGATCACCAAAGGCCAGAAGGTAAATGAGATCTCGGAGCAACTGAATCTCAGCCCGAAAACGGTGAACAGCTATCGTTATCGGATGTTCAGTAAACTGAACATCCACGGTGATGTTGAACTGACTCATCTTGCCATCCGTCATGGTCTGTGTAATGCGGAGACGTTATTAAGTCAGTGAGTGATGTATTTGATTCAAAAGCATTTCTGAAAACCGTGACCAGCCAGCCTGGCGTTTATCGCATGTATGACGCTGGCGGTACGGTTATCTACGTGGGGAAGGCGAAAGATCTCAAGAAACGCCTCTCCAGCTATTTTCGCAGCAACCTTGCCTCCCGTAAGACTGAAGCGCTGGTCGCGCTCATCCAGAATATTGATGTCACCGTCACCCATACGGAGACAGAAGCACTCCTGCTTGAGCACAACTATATTAAGCTCTATCAGCCGCGCTATAACGTTCTGCTGCGGGATGATAAATCCTACCCGTTTATTTTTCTGAGCGGTGATACCCATCCCCGGCTCGCGATGCACCGTGGTGCGAAACATGCGAAGGGTGAATACTTTGGGCCGTTTCCTAACGGCTATGCCGTGCGTGAGACGCTGGCGCTGCTGCAAAAAATCTTTCCTGTTCGTCAGTGCGAAAACAGTGTCTACCGTAACCGCTCGCGCCCGTGCCTTCAGTACCAGATTGGCCGCTGCCTGGGGCCCTGCGTCGCCGGGCTGGTGAGTGAAGAAGAGTACGCGCAGCAGGTTGAGTACGTGCGCCTGTTTTTAGCCGGTAAAGACGATCAGGTCCTGACCCAACTGATTGCCCGTATGGAGAAAGCCAGCGCCGCGCTGGAGTTTGAAGAGGCCGCGCGCATACGTGACCAGATTCAGGCGGTGCGCCGGGTGACGGAGAAACAGTTTGTTTCGAACACCGGTGACGATCTCGACGTGATCGGCGTTGCCTTTGATGCCGGTCTGGCCTGTGTGCATGTGCTGTTTATTCGTCAGGGCAAAGTGCTCGGCAGCCGCAGCTATTTCCCGAAAGTACCAGGCGGTACGGAGCTGGGTGAAGTGGTTGAGACTTTTGTCGGCCAGTTTTATCTGCAGGGGAGCCAGATGCGCACGCTGCCGTCGGAGATCCTGCTTGATTTTAACCTTGCCGATAAAACCCTGCTGGCCGATTCCTTATCCGAGCTGGCGGGACGCCGGGTGAATGTCCAGACCAAACCGCGCGGCGACCGTGCGCGTTATCTGAAGCTGGCGCGTACCAATGCCGCGACAGCGCTCAGCACCAAACTTTCCCAGCAGTCGACGGTGAGCCAGCGTTTAACGGCTCTGGCGACGCTTCTGAAATTGCCGGAAGTGAAACGCATGGAGTGTTTCGACATCAGCCATACCATGGGGGAGCAGACCGTTGCCTCCTGCGTGGTGTTCGATGCGAACGGTCCGCTGCGTGCTGAGTATCGTCGCTACAACATCACTGGGATCACCCCGGGGGATGACTATGCGGCAATGAATCAGGTGCTGCGTCGTCGCTATGGTAAAGCCATTGAAGAGAGCAAGATCCCGGATGTGATCCTGATTGACGGCGGGAAAGGGCAGCTCGGCCAGGCGAAGGCGGTCTTTGAATCCCTGGATGTCAGCTGGGATAAAAACCATCCCCTGCTGTTGGGGGTGGCAAAAGGGGCCGATCGTAAAGCCGGGCTGGAGACGCTATTCTTCGAGCCGGAAGGTGAGGGCTTTAGCCTGCCGCCGGATTCCCCGGCGCTGCATGTTATTCAGCATATTCGCGATGAGTCACACGATCACGCCATTAGCGGTCACCGTAAAAAACGGGCGAAGGTGAAAAACACCAGCACGCTGGAGACCATTGAAGGCGTTGGGCCAAAACGTCGCCAGATGCTGCTGAAGTATATGGGCGGATTGCAAGGATTACTCAACGCCAGCATGGAGGAAATTGCAAAAGTGCCGGGTATTTCGCAAGGGCTGGCAGAAAAGATCTACTACTCGTTGAAACATTGAGGGCTCTGTAGCAACATAGAGCTAAATTTTACTGACAACAAATAGTTACCGTCATTATGCAATATAACATCCCTACGTTGCTCACTCTCTTTCGCGTCGTGCTTATCCCGTTCTTTGTACTCGCGTTTTATCTGCCGTTTGTCTGGGCCCCTTTTGCCTGTGCGCTGATTTTCCTGATTGCCGCGGTCACCGACTGGTTTGATGGTTATCTGGCGCGCCGCTGGAACCAAAGCACCCGTTTTGGTGCTTTCCTCGATCCGGTGGCCGATAAAGTGATGGTGGCTATTGCCATGGTGCTGGTGGCTGAACATTACCATACCTGGTGGGTGACACTGCCAGCCGCCACCATGATTGGACGCGAGATCATCATCTCTGCACTGCGTGAATGGATGGCTGAACTGGGTAAACGCAGCAGCGTGGCGGTATCCTGGATTGGTAAAGTGAAAACCACTGCGCAAATGGCGGCGCTGGTCTGGATGCTGTGGCGTCCGAACGCCTGGGTAGAGTGGGCGGGAATCGGCCTGCTGTGGGTTGCCGCGGTGCTGACCCTGTGGTCAATGCTGCAATATTTGAACGCGGCGCGCGGAGATTTGCTTGAACAGTGATCGTTTCGCCGTAATTTTCAGCAAACGATCCGGGGATGCAAAAAATAACGTTGACTCATCACGTCATATCAGTAGAATGCAACGCATCGAACGGCGGCACAGTTAGCCGGACGATAATGAAATCAAGTGGTTAGCAGTTAACTTGATGACATGCGGGAATAGCTCAGTTGGTAGAGCACGACCTTGCCAAGGTCGGGGTCGCGAGTTCGAGTCTCGTTTCCCGCTCCAGATTAAAGACATGCGCAATAGCGGGTGTCAGTTTAAAAAAGTTTTACGGCGCGTTAGCAAAGCGGTTATGTAGCGGATTGCAAATCCGTCTAGTCCGGTTCGACTCCGGAACGCGCCTCCACTTTCTTCCCGAGCCCGGATGGTGGAATCGGTAGACACAAGGGATTTAAAATCCCTCGGCGTTCGCGCTGTGTGGGTTCAAGTCCCACTCCGGGTACCATGGGAAACAAAGAATAATCAAAGCAATAAGCAGTGTCGTGAAACCACCGAAAGGTGGTTTTTTTGTGTTTGAAATTTGCTTTTCCTGGTATGAATGCAAGAGTGGGTGCAAAAAATAAGGCGGATTAACCGCCCTGCATTAGACTGTAACGCGCTCGTTCCATGCGTCCGAGTATTGGACATTCCCGTCGCAGTACTTCCAGGTGATACGCTCATAGCGGAGCTGTATACCTTCGTTGTGATTGTGTATCTGTAATGCTGGCTCTTTGCAGTTATGCATAACGGGGTTAATACTGACTATCCGGACGTTTTCAAGCAACATATTGAAGTATTCAACTTCTTGTCCTGCATCGTTGATTTTATACCATTTGATCTCTGCACTTCTTAGCGTCTGACCTGTTGCTACCGCTTTGTAGAGGTACGGACTCGAGCTATCAAACTCTTTTTCGATTACGAGAGGCGCATGGAGGCGCGTACCGGTTATTTTGCCCGTCCCGTTATCGGTCGGAACCAATAAGCCGTGGCTAAAGGAAAGCACTTCAATGCTCCCTTCACGATCTAAAATATCAACAGATCCTTTGATATCCTCACCACCGTCATCCTTAAGCCATAAGTAAGCAGGAATAGCCATTTCAAAAACTCCTTTTTGATGATTAAACGGTCATTAACGGCTAAAACTGGATAGCGCGTAATACAGATTGTGCCATTGATGATTGAAATGAAATTACGTTACTTATTGATATTAATAATAAAAATATTAAATTGATCTCGAGCAATATACACACTCTCAATTACTTTTATGTTGCCTGCTTTAAATGGCTACAGAGATCAAGGATGGCATGTATACCAATTTACCCACCCCGTGGGCTGGAGATTTTACGGGAACATATCAGACTCGCGAGAGCACGGTGCGAAGTGCAGGACATGGCCGCTCCGCTAACGTATATCTGGTTTTATCAGCGAGTCAGAAACGGTGGGCCGTGGGATTACAAACAAAAAAATCGGCTGTGGGCTGATTTTGGTAACTTTCATTTCGGGGCAGTGGGCTATGCTGCTTGCATTCCGGCAGAAATTTTACATATGGCCGCTGGTGCGGCGCAGTGGAAAGCGGGTACATCAAGAAAAGAATGGGGAAATTTCATGCAAGGCCCACCGTTCGGCGATGACCCGATTGATCAGTTCTGGATAAAACAGGGAATAGACTATGCTAAACAGCACCACTTTTAGAGTGCTGCATTGGACCGCCACGGTGATTATGGTCGTTATGATCGCGATGTACTGCTATTTACAGCATATTCAGCGCTTAACTGTGCGAGACAAGCTTTACGAGGTTCGTCAGCTCACTCCGCGGACGTGGCTATATATCACTGAATACGCAGAACCGGACACGACAACAGGGGACGTATACCGCTATTTCTTGGCGAGCAAGTTTGACGGCGATCCCCTGGAGGGACTCGAAAAACAGCACATTGCCCCCACGCTTACAGCGAACACGCCACGAGCAAAAGTTGATGGAATCGGAAATAACATCTCTTTCACCGTTCATGGCACCGTATACGATTTTACGACCTCCGCATTTTTTTATGATGCTGAGGGGATAGCGGTTGCGCCATCGGTCGATTTAACTGCTCGCGGTGAAGGCTGGGATAAAGGGAAATTCAACAAATAAATAATGTTGGCGCGCTCTGCTGTTCAAGAAGTTAATGACCAGCCTTTGACATCACACCCCGCCCAAATACGCCTTCCTCACCTCCTGATTCCCCAGTAACTCCTCACCGCTGCCGCTCAGGCGGATCTGCCCGTTAACCATCACGTAGCCGCGGTCAGAAAGCTTCAGCGCGTGGTGCGCATTCTGCTCCACCAGAAAAATGGTCATCCCGTTGCGGGCCAGTTCGCGCAGCGTCTGAAAGATCTGTTTCACCACAATCGGCGCCAGGCCGAGGCTGGGTTCATCCAGAAGCAGGAGTTTAGGGCGGCTCATCAGCGCCCGGGCGATGGCCAGCATCTGCTGTTCCCCGCCGGACATGGTCATCGCGCGCTGTTTACGCCGCTCTTTGAGGCGAGGGAAGAGGTCAAACATGGTGTGCATATCTTCCGTTGCAAACTGGCTGCCAATGGGGATGGTCCCCATCAGCAGGTTCTCCTCCACGGTCATATCGGGAAAAATGCGTCGTCCTTCCGGCGCCTGGGCAATGCCTTCGGAGGCGACATAGTGGGTCGATTTATGGCTAATGTCCTCTCCGCAAAATACGATCTGCCCGCTGCGAATACGCGGCTGGCCGAAGATAGACATCAGTAATGTCGATTTACCCGCGCCGTTAGCGCCTATCAGCGCCACGGTTTCCCCTTTGTTTATTTCAAGAGTTACCTGTTTCAGCGCCTGGATCACGCCGTAAAACACGTCCACCTCGCGAAAGGCCAGCATCGGTTCGCTCATAGATTGACCTCGCTTTCATCGGTGCCCAGATACGCGGCGATCACTTTTTCATCATGCTGGATCTGCTCGGGTTTTCCCCTCGCGATGACGTCTCCATGGTCGAGCACAATGATGTCGTCCGAAATCTCCATCACCATTCCCATATCGTGTTCAATCAACAGTACCGTAATGCCGTGGTGGTCGCGCAGAAAACGGATGATGTTGCTCAGCTTGTGCGTTTCAACCGGGTTGAGCCCGGCGGCGGGTTCATCCAGACAGATCATCTCTGGTCCGGTGCACATGGCGCGCGCGATTTCCAGACGCCGCTGCTGGCCGTAGGACATCTCGCCCGCCAGGCGATTGGCACACTCCACAAGATCCACCACCTCAAGCCAGTAGAAGGCCCTGTCCAGGGCGTCGCTCTCTGCCCGTCGG
Source organism: Enterobacter sp. T1-1 (assembly GCF_000710795.1). Taxonomy (NCBI): domain Bacteria; kingdom Pseudomonadati; phylum Pseudomonadota; class Gammaproteobacteria; order Enterobacterales; family Enterobacteriaceae; genus Enterobacter; species Enterobacter sp. T1-1. Next base: position 113,591 of record NZ_JALW01000020.1, read on the forward strand.
TAAGCGGGGGTATTGAGGATCCCGGCGAGCAAATTACGGTTAACGCGCATATGCTGTGCGACCAGCAGGTTTTCCACGACCGACATCTCGCGGAACAGACGAATGTTCTGGAAGGTGCGTGCCAGCCCGGCGCGGTTAACCAGATGCGTCCCGCCAAACATCTTATAGAAAAGGCGCTGCCCCAACTGTGCAGGGTGAATCCAGTCGTCCGGCTGGAATTTTTGCCCGAGTACCTGAATGACGTTGGTCGTTCTGTTGCGTGCATTAAACAGAATGTTCCCGCCGGACGCTTTATAGAAGCCGGTCAGGCAGTTAAAGACGGTGGTTTTGCCAGCGCCGTTTGGGCCGATAAGGGCGGTAATTGAACCGCGCTGCACGTCGAGATTGACGTCATTAAGCGCCTTGATCCCGCCAAAATGCATCATCAGGTGCTCTACGCTTAAAATCGTTCCGTTCATGGCGCCACGCCCTTACGCACGGCAAACCCGCTGCGGTTAATGCGGATCAACCCGCGCGGACGCCAGATCATCATCACCACCATCAGCATGCCAAACAGCAGGACGCGATACTCAGCAAAGCTGCGCAACAACTCGGGTGTCACGGTGAGCACAAAGGCTGCCAGCACGACTCCGAGCGTGGAGCCCATGCCGCCCAGTACCACGATGGCGAGGATCAGCGCAGATTCAAAAAAGGTGAATGAGGTTGGATTCACAAAACCCTGATAGGTGGCAAAGAACACGCCCGCAATCCCGGCCGTTGACGCGCCCAGCGTAAAGGCCGAAAGCTTAACCAGCACATGGTTGAGGCCCATGGAGCGGCAGGCGATTTCATCTTCCCGCAGGGCTTCCCATGCCCGGCCAATTGGCATTCGTGTCAGACGATGCTTGATATAAAGCACCAGCAGCACCACCAGAAACAGCACCGCGTAAATAAAGATAAACTTCATATTCGGGTTGTACGTCAGATGGAAAAATTCATGAAATGGCACGCCACCTTCTTTGGCGCGTCGACCAAACTCCAGTCCGAAAAACGTAGGCGGCGGCGCTGACACGCCATTAGGCCCGCCGGTGAAGGTTAGCCAGTTGTTCAGCACCAGACGGATAATTTCCCCGAACCCGAGCGTCACAATCGCCAGGTAGTCGCCGTGCATGCGCAGCACCGGGAAGCCGAGCAGGGCACCGGCAGCCGCAGCCATAATTGCCGCCAGCGGCAGCATGCTCCAGAATCCGAGTCCCAGATATTGATACCCCAACGCCAGCCCGTAAGCGCCGATGGCGTAGAAGGCGACATACCCCAGATCCAGCAGTCCGGCCAGACCCACGACGATATTCAGGCCGAGGCCGAGCAGGACGTAAATCAGCCCGAGGATAGCAACCGTCAGCAGGTATTTGGTGGCGACAAACGGGAAGCAGATCGCAAGGGCGATCGCCAGAGGAATAACCCAGCGCAGACGGCTTTTGTATTCCGGCGGGCGAACATATACCCCCGCGCTGTCGGCTTCGAACCGCGCCTGAAAACGGGCCCCGGCAGCGGTACTTAAAAAAGCGCTCAGCATAAAACGCCCAACCATCACTGTGCCAACCATCCAGGCCAGGCGCTGTCCGGCAAAGTTAAAGCTATACCCGTCCAGTACCACGCCCGCAATTGGGCCAAAAATAATCAATGCGATCAGCCCGGAAAACATCGCGTCCAGCAGGCAGCGCTTGAGGGAGAAACCGTGTGATGTCATCGTTTTCTCCTTCACACTTTGGCCACGACAGGGCGGCCGAGCAGCCCCTGAGGGCGGAAAATCAGGATCATGACCAGCAGCCCAAACGAGAACACATCTTTGTAGTCCGAGTTCACCATGCCGGAAAACTGAGCTTCGGCCACCCCCAGAATCAGCCCGCCGAGCATCGCGCCGGGCAAAGAGCCGATCCCCCCGAGCACCGCGGCGGTAAAGGCTTTGATACCAATCACAAACCCGACGTAGAAATCAAAGGTGCCGTAATTCATGGTAATGAGCACCCCCGCCAGACCGGCCATTGCCGCGCCGATGACAAATACCAGAGAAATAATCCTGTCGGTATTTATCCCCAGAATGGAGGCCATTTTTCGATCCTGTTGTACCGCACGACACATGCGTCCCAGCCGGGTATGGCTGATAATCCAGGTGAGCAATAGCATCCCGGCGAAGGAGGCGACCAGAATGAATACTTTGGTATAGGTAATCTGCACGAACCCCTCTCCCAGATGCAGACGAATCACGCCGTCCAGCATGGTGGGAACCCCTTGCTGACGCGGCCCCTGGCTCAGTTGCGCGTAATTTTGCAGGATAAGCGACATGCCGATGGCGGAGATCAGCGGCGCCAGACGGGTGGAGTTGCGTAGCGGTTTATAGGCAATGCGCTCGATGGTCCAGCCATACACTCCGGTGACCACGATGGTGAATACCAGCGTGCCGAGGATCAGTAGAGGGAACGACTGCAGGCCGAAGAAGGAGAGCAGCGCCAGGCCAATCGCGCAGAGATAGGCAGAGATCATATACACTTCGCCGTGGGCGAAGTTAATCATCCCGATGATGCCGTACACCATCGTATAACCGATGGCGATGAGTCCGTAGACGGAGCCCAGCGTTAAGCCATTAATTAACTGTTGCAGGAAGAATGTACTCATCTTAGCGCGCTCTTTATAACGGCCGCATAAACCGCGCAGCCTGATGTGTTGTTTGCGTCGGCAGGCGGCCCTGCCGACGTTGAGCGTGACTCCGTCCCGTTACGGCACTTCCTTATACTTTCCTTTGTCGTCCCACTGATACACCACGTAGTCAGAGACTTTCAGATCGCCTTTGCTGTCCCAGGCTTTTTTGCCCATCACCGTATCGACGGAATTAGCCTTCAGCCATTCGCTGGCTTTGGCTGAGTCCTTGCCGCCCGTCGCCTTGAATGCCGCGGCGATAGCCTGCACGGAGGCATAGGAGTAGAGGGTGTATCCTTCCGGTTCGAATTTACCGGCGCGGAATTTCTCAATTACCGCTTTACCGTCCGGGATCAGGCGCGGATCTTTACCGAAGGTCATATAGATGCCGTTGGTATATTGCGGTCCTCCCGCCGCGGTCACCATCTCTTCGTTGACAATACAGTCGCCGGAGAAGAATTTTGCCTGCACGCCCTGTTCACGCATCTGGCGAACCAGCGGGCCGGCTTCAGGGTGACAGCCCCCGAAGAAGACGACATCCGGTTTTTGCGCCCCAATTTTGGTGACCAGGGCGTTAAAGTCTTTTTCACCGCGGGATAACCCTTCGTACATCACGTCCTGCACGCCGCGTTTTGCCAGTGCGGCTTTGGTGGCGTCCGCCAGCCCCTGACCGTAGGTGTCTTTGTCGTGAATGATCACCACCCGTTTGGCTTTCAGCTTGTCGATAATGAAATCGCTGGCGACCTGACCCTGCTGGTCATCGCGGCCGCACATGCGGAACATATCGCTCATGCCGCGCTCGGTAATCTGCGGGTTGGTGGAGCCAGGCGTGATGGCGATGATCCCCGCGTCGCTGTACACCTCAGAGGCGGGCATGGTGGACGAGGAGCAGAAATGACCGACCACCGCGTTGACCTTATCCTGGTCGACTAAACGGTTAGCGACGGCAACGGCCTGCTTGGGCTCGCAGGCATCATCTCCCTGAACCAGCTTAATTTTTTCACCGTTGATCCCGCCTGCGGCGTTAATGTCCTCTGCTGCCTGTGTTGCGCCATGCCAGTACTGATCGCCGTAGGTGGCATTGGGGCCTGTAAATGGCCCGGCCACGCCAATGACAATATCTGCCCGGGCGGAAAATGCCGTCACCAGACAACCGGCCAACACAAGAGAAAGAGGAGTTCTGATTAATTTCAGCGACATTATTGTGTTCCTTAGCAATGAGGTTTTTGCACCACGGTGTAAACCCGAACGCCCGACGGCGCAGCCAATCAAAAACACGAGCGAGAAAAATGATGTTACGAACAAGATACGGTCAGCATCCTGCTTAATACGGCGAGGTTTCCATGCGCAGTGTCGCGTGCTGAAGATTAAGCAAAATCGTTGCCAGAATGGTTAACCTGTTGACGGCGTTGCGACATGTTGAGTATAGAGCGCCGTTGTACGCAGCCTTGCGGGACGCACTGAAATTACAGCGGAGATCACATCTCGTTAACAATAAAGCCCATAAGTTGTGCAAGGGTCACGATTTGCACGTTTTTGCAGCAATAATTCCCGTAACTTCCGCCGGGAAAGGCGTACGATATGTGCTAGGATCCTTTCCTTTTTGATCAGGAGTGTCAGCAATGACTGAAGGCCCATTAAATGAAAGCGAAATGGCGTGGCTGGAAGAGACGTTAATGTCTTACGGTCATGACGATGCGTCCGTGATTGACGTGTCCGAACTGGACGGCATGCTTACGGCAGTGCTTTCCGGCCCCGTGGTTGTCGAGCCAGACACCTGGCTGGTGGCGGTATGGGGCGGCGAGAAATATATCCCGCGCTGGAAAAACGATCGAGAAATGAACCGTTTTATCGATCTCTGCTTTAAGCATATGAACGACATTGCTGAGCGCCTGAGCGAATACCCGGATCAGTTTGAGCCGATGTTTGGTTATAACGACGTGGACGGCCAGAGCTACACCGTGGTGGAAGAGTGGTGTTATGGCTATATGCGCGGCGTGTCGTTGACCGACTGGTCTGCACTGCCTGAAGAGCTGAAAGCGGATCTGGATGTCATCGCGCTTCACGGCGCAGAAGAGAATAGCGAGAAGCTGGACGCGCTGAGCGAAGAGGAGTACATCGCCAGCATTGAGCGTATCCAGCCAGCGGCGCTGCGTTTGTACGACTACTGGTCTGCTAACCCACAGCAGCCGGAAGCGAAGAAACCGATTGTTAACGGCACAAAGGTCGGGCGTAACGATCCGTGTCCGTGCGGCAGCGGGAAGAAGTTTAAGAGCTGTTGCTTACACTGATAAAAAAGGGGCTGTTGATAGCCCCTTTTCTTTACCCTACTTCCGGCAGCATTCCCGCCGCAATCAAAAATTGCACCAGAATAATGACGACCCCGCAGGCAAACACAATGCACAGCAGCGGCTTTCCACCTGCCACCCGGTACCCTTGCCGGGCATGCTGTTGGCGGCTCTTCCACGCCAGCAGAGAAGGGAGCAGCAGGGCAAGGATGGATAGAGCCACCCCCGCATACCCCAGCGCCATGACAAACCCGCGCGGGTAGAAGAGGGCAAAGGCCAGCGGAGGCAGGAAGGTGATCGCCCCTGTCTGTAAGCGGCCGGTGACGGAATTGCGACGCTGGAACAGATCTGCCAGATAATCAAACAAACCGAGCGCCACGCCCAGGAAGGAGGTGGCCAGCGCCAGATCGGCAAACAGATGCACCGCCAGCTCAACGTGTGGAGAAGTTACCACTTCACGCAGCGCCAGCAAGAAACCGTTCAGACCGGCGTGTTCCGCCATCAAGCCAATAAAGGTGGAGGAGTCGATACTGCCCAGCGTCACCAGCTGCCAGAAAATGTAGGCAATCAGCGGGATGGCGCTACCGATAACAAACACGCGGCGAAGCTTGCGAATATCACCGTTCATGTAGCTGACAATGCTTGGCACACTGCCGTGGAAGCCAAATGAGGTAAAAATGACCGGGATCGCGGAAAGCGCCAGGCCTTTTTCCAGCGGCAGCGTCAGCAGGTTAACCTTATGAACATGCGGTGCCAGCAGAACCAGCATCACAATCAGAAAAAGAATTTTGGCGCTGAATAAAAAACGGTTAAACAGATCGACCAGCGAGGTACCTACACAGACTACGCCGCCGCCGATGAGCGTAAAGAAGATTGCCCCCGTCGCTGGCGTAATGTCAGCACCGAACCCGTCGTTGACGCTGGAAGCGATCAATTCCCCGGCACCGCTGATATACGCAGCGGTCAGGGCGTACATCAGAAACATCATGCTAAAGCCGGTCACCCACTGTCCGTAACGGCCCAGATAGCGTGCCGCAAGCGAACCCAGCCCGGTATCGGCGGGGACGTGCTGATAAACTTCAAGCAGCAACAGCGCGGTGTAACACATTAATGCCCAGAGCGTACCCAGCAGCAGTAATGTCATGCCAAATCCGACGCCCGCGGCGGCCAGCGGCATCGCCAGCATTCCTGCGCCAATCGTCGTTCCGGCGACGATAAAAATACTTCCCAGGGTTCTGTTTTTCACGCTTTCCTCTACAACGCTTCACGATCGCGACAAAATCTGCGGCGCAGAGTAAGGGAAAAGCCGTATTTCGTCAAATCACCGTTACAAGAAGTGTAACTTTAACTTTACGATTTTAGCCGGGCGAGGCTCTTCAGGTAACTCTCTGATCCTTCGGAGGTGTAAGGCTACTTCATAAGGACAATAGGATCGCGTGAAAATCAGGCGTAATTTAAACAAAAATTGCAAAACATAAAATAAAATGAGGGTCTGATGGCGGGTGAAAATCCATTCACAGCGGCCTGGAGCCGGGGAGGCAATTTGCTATGTCACGGCCACTGGATCATCAGCTGGCAGAATACGGCGCTGACGTTGCCGGAATCCCGACGTGAAAAGGATATGGGCACATGGGCGATTTATTCGATTATCGATCCTGAGGATGAGACCTTTGCACAGGGGTTAAAAGAGGATGAGTGGATAATCGAAAACGTGGACTGGCTGACGGATTTATTCTTCGACGCCGGGATCCCGCTTGAGGCATCAAACTACCGGTACTTTTTCCAGGCCGTAAACCCGCATGACTGGCGCTGCACCAGTTGCGCAGGTTGCATGTAAAAAAATACGGCGCTGAGAGTCAGCGCCGTATCGATATTAATTCTGGGTATCAAGCGTAGAGAGTTCTTTATCAATAAAGTAAAGACCTTCACCGGTTTTACCGGCCAGCGATAATTTATCCAGAACCGATTTAAACAGTTTCTCTTCTTCGTGTTGTTCGGCCACATACCACTGCAGGAAATTAAAGGTTGGATAATCCTGGCTGGTCATTGCCGCATGCACCAGTTCGTTAATTTTCTGGGTGATCAGCTGCTCGTGCTCGTAGGTAGCGCGGAAGAGTTCATCAAGTGAGCCATACTCCGCAAACGGTGATGCCACGTTATCAATGCGTGGCAGGCTGCCGGTATCTGTCAGATAATCAAAGAGACGCTGCATGTGGGTCATCTCTTCCTGAGCGTGACGACGCAGGAACGCGGCGGCACCTTCAAAGCTGTGATAGCTGCACCAGGCACTCATCTGCTGGTAGAGCAGGGAGGAAAAAAGCTCAAGATTCATTTGTGCATTGAGCTTGTCGATCATTTCAGTTTTCAGCATGGTGACGCTCCGGTTTATTATTTCTGGTTCACAATGAGCGACACTATAATTTGTTATTTAATTATATGCAAAACGTAAAATAAATATTTGCTTATTTAAAAATACGAATGGGAATAAAACGCATTGGCGATATTTATATTTATAAATGAGAATTGTTTATTTTAACGGGCTGCCAGCCAAAACTGGCAGCGCAGATTAATACCACGGATTACTGGTGGCCGGTTTAACAGCATAACCCATGCATTTGTACTGAATGGTCACGCTCTCGTTCAGACACAGTGAGCCGCTAATCAGGGTGCAGGTTTTAATGGGCTGCCCATAGGAGGAGGCGGTGGCATATCCCATGCCCTGGCACGCTTTGGTTGCGGTGCCGTTATTCACATATTCATCAGACCAGGCGTTTTGCAGGGCGGCCTGACCATAGTCAAGGCGGACTATGCCATTTGGCGCATCCAGACTGCTCACCTGTGCCTGGCGGTTGATGCTACATCCCGCGAGCAGCAGGACCGTGCCGACAACGAAGACTCTTTTCATGGTTCGCTCTGAGTGGAGGGAAATACGTTATCGTACCGCTCGCTGTCCGCCGCAATGCCCTGAATAGCCGGACAATCTGCCCTTTCTCTTTGCAACGGGCCGGGCTCAGACCTGTCATTAACAAAAATGTGAGTCCTCTTTGGTTTTTTAAAACAATCTTTCATTTAATTTGAAAGTGCGTTTGTGTGATAGTAGGGTGAAGATGAAAAGGTATCCATGATGGGCTCGCCCGCAACGCATTCAGGAGAGAGACAATGAAAATCGCACTGATGATGGAAAACAGCCAGGCCGCAAAAAATCCAGTGATTCTGAAAGAGTTAAAAACGGTCGCCGACGAAAAAGGGTTCCCGGTGTATAACGTTGGCATGAGCGATGAGAATGACCATCATCTGACCTATATCCATCTGGGGATCATGGCGAGCATTTTGCTCAATGCGAAGGCCGTTGATTTTGTGGTGACTGGGTGTGGAACGGGCCAGGGGGCGTTGATGTCGCTGAACATCCACCCGGGCGTGATCTGCGGTTACTGTATCGACCCTGCAGATGCGTTTCTCTTCGCACAGATAAACAACGGTAACGCGCTTGCCCTGCCGTTTGCCAAAGGCTTCGGCTGGGGCGCAGAGCTGAACGTTCGCTTTATCTTCGAAAAAGCGTTCACCGGCCGCAAGGGAGAAGGTTATCCGCCAGAGCGCAAAGAGCCTCAGGTACGTAATGCGGGGATCCTGAATCAGGTGAAAGCGGCTGTGGTCAAAGAGAACTATCTGGACACGCTGCGGGCAATCGATCCTGAGCTGGTAAAAACCTCCGTTTCCGGCCAGCGCTTCCAGCAGTGCTTCTTTGAAAACTGCCAGGACAAAGAGATCGAGGCTTTCGTGCGCGAGATTGTCGGCTAACCGCGTGGCTGAATGCAGAAAAAATTGTGATGTGAGTCACAAAAATATTGATTTTTGTGATGGTGGTCATATTATAGGCACATTGACGATAAAGTTGTATAACAAGTTAATGGAGCATCACAATGAAACTGCGCAAAATCCTCAAAAGCATGTGGGCTAACTACTGCAACACCTTCAAAGACGTGCCGCCTGGCGCGATGTTCTGATAAAAAAACCTGCTTCGGCAGGTTTTTTTGTGCCTGCAACCACCAGAAAGGAGATGAAAGGGGGCGTGTTTTGTTACTATGGCGGCCTTTGAATAAGGAGAAACCCCCATGTCTCAAAACCTGAGCGCCGATCAGGAACTGGTATCTGATGTTGTCGCATGCCAGCTGGTCATCAAACAGATCCTTGATGTCTTAGATGTTATCGCGCCGGTGGAAGTGCGTGAGAAGATGTCTACCCAGCTGAAAAACATCGATTTTTCCAGCCATCCCGCTGCGGCTGACCCGGTTACGCTTCGGGCGATCCAGAAAGCCATCGCGCTGATTGAGCTGAGATTCACGCCGCAGGGTGAATCTCACTGATAGCGCGCAACGTGAGAAGGGCGACAGTGCCTGTCGCCCGAAAGCGTTTAAAAGAAGGTCTGTACCAGCAGATAACTCGCTGCGCACGCAAAACTCACGCCAATTATCCCCGGCAGAATAAAGCTGTGGTTGATAATAAATTTGCCGATACGGGTTGTCCCTGAACGGTCAAACCCGATGCAGGCCAAATCGCTTGGGTAGGTAGGCAGAACAAAATAGCCATACGACGCCGGGAAGAAAGCGATCAGCATTTTCGGATCGATACCCAGCATTAACCCCATCGGCGCCACGGCCGTCAACGCTGCCGCCTGGCTGTTCACCAGTTTAGAGACCAGGAAAAGCACGATGGCGTAGGTCCACGGATGGCTTTTCACGACCCCTTCCAGCGCCAGTTTTAGCTCGTCGAGATGCGCCTGGAAAAAGGTATCACTCATCCACGCGACGCCGAACACCGAGAAAATCGCCACCATTCCGGCTTTAAAGACCGCGCCGTTAGAAATGGTCGCTGCATTGACCTTGCAGGTGACCAGAATCACCGCACCCGCAATGAGCATCATCATCTGAATGACAAGGTTCATCGACAGCGCCGTCATTTTGCCTTTCACCTCAAACGCCGGACGCAGTTCAGGCAATGCCCCGAGCAGCACCACCACCGCGATCCCGGCGAAGAAAATCCACGTTGACCAGTAGGCCTGTTTCGGAAAACGTTGATTCATCAACGTCTCGGTTCCGCCGTAGATAAACTCGCGCTGTTTTGGATCTTTCAGCTTTTCCTGGAATTCCATGTCATCGGCTAAATCTTTCCCGCGGCGTAAACTCCACAGGGCGGCAATAGTCACACCGAACAGCGAGGCGGGAACTGACACGGCGAGAATTTCAAGGATCCCCCACGCGTGTCCAATGCCATGCTGGGCGGCCAGAATGGAAATCAGCGACACCACGGCAACGGAGACCGGGGAGGCGGTGATCGCCATTTGCGATGCCACCGACGCCACGGCCATCGGACGTTCCGGGCGGATCCCTTTTTTCAGGGCGATATCGGCAATAATCGGGAACATGGTGTACACCACATGGCCGGTACCGCAGAGAAAGGTCAGCATCCAGGTGGTAAAGGGGGCGAGGAGGGTGATGTGCTGAGGATGCTTGCGCAGCAGGCGCTCGGCAAATTGCATCATCACATTCAGCCCACCTGCCGTCTGCAGGGTGGCCGCACACCCGATCACAGCGAGGATGGTCAGCATCACATCAACCGGCGGTTTACCGGGCTGCAGACCAAAGATAAACGTCAAAATAAACAGACCGATACCGCTTATCAGCCCCAGTCCCATCCCGCCAAAACGCGTGCCTGTCAGCAGGCACAGGAGGATGACAATAAACTCAATGGTGATCATGATGCTCCCTCGTCATTAATTATGTAATTAAATAAATCATTACATGTTGTAGGGATAATCATTGAGAGCGAGATCTGATTTGTTAAATCTTTTAAAAAGCAGGAGGTTGGCTGTGAAAAAGAGGCCCACTCCCGAACGGGAGCAGGCGAAAAGCTTAGTGGTGCTGCACTGTCACCAGATCGAGCAGGTGACGGTCGGTCTGTTCCGGGCATAACCCGGACTGCTGCGCGTTGCGGAGCTCATCCGCCAGTGCTTTAAGCAAAATGCCGTCCTGCTGCTGCTCTTTGTCCATATCGCGCAGGAACTGCAGTGTTGCGCTGTCATGCTGAGCCCTGGCTTCATCCGCCAGTTTATTCAGCGTGGCGCAGCGTTGCTCATACTCTTCAAGTGTTTTCCTGAATAACTCCTCCAGCGAGGAGTAGTGCCCATTAATTGCATCCGGGGCTTTGACGATAGGATTTGCCCCTGCGCCTTTCAAAAAGTTAAAGACGCGCATCATATGGGTGACGTTACTTTGTGCCTGGGTACGAAAAAAAGTGGCGGTACCGTTGAGACGGTTCTCAGAACACCACTCGCTCAAATGGAGGTGCAGATTCGACGCATAGAACTCCAGGTTCATCTGCGCATTGAGTTTTTGCATCATCGTTTGGGTAGTCATACCAATATCCTTATAGACTGTTAGTGTGATGTCCGTAACAAAACCTGAACGGGCAGGTTAAGACGAGTAAGTGGCAGAAAAGCATTTCTGCAGTGACAAAAGTCGACCGAATAATCACTTCCTGTGTTCGATATAAATAAGCATACCCCTGCTCGGTGTTTAAGAAAACTCTTAATTGGTGCGTTTTACCATACATTACAAAATTTAATATAGTACAAAAATAACAACATGTTGTTATAAAATAAGATTTAACTAATGCCTTGAAATTACTGGTTTTTACCTATTTTAATATCGATATTTACCCACTGGGAATAGTGATCCGGAATAATGCTCTGAGAAATCGTTAATTCAGGATTAACTATTTCAAATATATGGTGCGCCGACTAAATTGCGCTAAATCAATTTTCGCAGAATAACGCCATAAAATATATTTTGCGGCAACGCCAGTCCTACACAGTTCCCGATGATGGTAACGCCGTACCGCGATCGCGCCCGGAGCGCGGGGGTTTGGGTATCAGGGATTTCTTAGCTGATCTTATGGATAATTCTGCTTATCTCGGTTTCATTTGTCCAACAAATACTGCCGTTTTTATGTCATTTTTCGCTGAATTTATGTACGCAATTACTGTAATTCTGCGGTGTGATGGCGCTCTCTTATGGATGATTAATTTCCCGCTAAAACTATCACCAGCACTAACGCTTATGACGAGGTAAGCGCTAATGCCTTGTTTTAAGTCCGATTAAATAAGAAGTACGCAAATATTCCCTACAGAAAAGAACGCTAATGCTGGAGTTTACCATGCACAAATTTACTAAAGCGCTGGCGGCCATCGGTCTGGCTGCCGTTATGTCACAATCCGCTATCGCTGAGAATTTAAAACTCGGTTTTTTGGTAAAACAGCCGGAAGAACCCTGGTTCCAGACCGAATGGAAATTCGCCGATAAGGCCGGGAAAGATTTAGGTTTTGAAGTCATTAAAATCGCCGTGCCTGACGGTGAAAAAACCCTGAACGCTATCGACAGCCTGGCGGCCAGCGGGGCGAAAGGGTTCGTTATCTGTACGCCGGATCCCAAACTGGGCTCTGCAATTGCAGCCAAAGCGCGCGGTTACGACATGAAGGTTATTGCAGTTGACGATCAGTTCGTCAACGCCAAGGGCAAACCGATGGACAGCGTGCCGCTGGTGATGATGGCGGCCACCAAAATTGGCGAACGTCAGGGCCAGGAACTCTATAAAGAGATGCAGAAACGCGGCTGGGATGTGAAAGATACCGCCGTGATGGCTATCACCGCCGACGAGCTCGATACCGCCCGCCGTCGTACCACCGGGTCAATGGACGCGCTGAAAGCGGCCGGCTTCCCGGAAAAACAGATCTATAAAGTGCCGACAAAATCCAACGACATTCCGGGGGCCTTCGACGCCGCCAACTCCATGCTGGTTCAACATCCAGAGGTGAAGCACTGGCTGGTGGTCGGCATGAACGATAACACCGTCCTGGGCGGTGTACGCGCAACGGAAGGTCAGGGCTTCAAAGCGCCTGATGTGATCGGTATCGGCATCAACGGCGTTGACGCGGTGAGTGAGCTCTCTAAAGCGCAGGCGACGGGCTTCTACGGCTCACTGCTGCCAAGCCCGGACGTGCACGGCTATAAATCCAGCGAAATGCTCTACAACTGGGTTACCAAAGGGGTGGAACCGCCGAAGTTTACTGAAGTGACCGACGTGGTGCTGATCACCCGCGACAACTTCAAAGAGGAGCTGGCGAAAAAAGGACTGGGCGGTAAGTAATACGCGGTGATTGTGCCCCTCGCGAACCGCGAGGGGCCAGACGTACACACTACAGGAATCACGGAGACGTTATGCGACAGTCTGATCCGTATCTCTCTTTTCGCGGTATCGGGAAAACCTTTCCCGGTGTTAACGCGCTGACCGATATCAGCTTCGACTGCTATGCCGGTCAGGTTCACGCCCTGATGGGCGAAAACGGCGCCGGAAAATCCACGCTGTTGAAAATCCTCAGCGGCAACTACACGCCAACCACCGGCACGCTGGCCATTCGCGGAGAAGAGGTGGCGTTTGCTGATACCACCGCTGCGCTCAACGCCGGGGTGGCCATCATCTATCAGGAACTGCATTTGATCCCTGAGATGACGGTGGCGGAAAACATCTATTTAGGCCAGCTCCCGCACAAAAGCGGCGTGGTAAACCGGTCGCTACTTAATTACGAAGCGGGGCTGCAGCTGAAACATCTGGGTCTGGATGTCGATCCCCAGACACCACTGAAGTATCTCTCCATCGGCCAGTGGCAGATGGTAGAAATTGCCAAGGCGCTGGCGCGTAACGCCAAGATCATTGCCTTCGACGAACCGACAAGCTCGCTTTCCGCGCGTGAAATCGAAAACCTGTTCCGGGTGATCCGCGAGCTGCGTAAAGAAGGCCGCATTATTTTGTATGTTTCGCACCGTATGGAAGAGATTTTTGCCTTAAGCGATGCCATCACCGTCTTTAAAGATGGCCGCTACGTGCGCACCTTTACCGATATGGAGCAGGTCAATCATGACCAGCTCGTTCAGGCGATGGTTGGACGCGAGCTGGGAGATATCTATCACTGGCAGCCACGCGAATACGGCCCTGAGCGCCTGAAGCTGGAAAACGTTAAAGCGCCGGGTGTGCGAACGCCGATCTCGCTCTCGGTGCGCAGCGGGGAGATTGTCGGGCTGTTTGGTCTGGTGGGCGCAGGGCGTAGCGAGTTAATGAAAGGCCTGTTTGGCGGTACGCGCATCACCGAAGGGCAGGTATCCATTGACGGGCAGCGGGTCGATATCCAGAAGCCCGCACATGCCATCCAGGCCGGGATGATGCTCTGCCCGGAAGACCGCAAAGCGGAGGGCATTATTCCGGTGCACTCGGTACGTGACAACATCAATATTTCCGCGCGGCGGAAGTTTATTCGCGCCGGTTGCCTGATCAACGACGGCTGGGAGGAGAGCAACGCCGACCACCATATCCGTTCGCTGAACATCAAAACCCCGGGCCCGGAACAGCTGATCATGAATCTCTCCGGCGGTAACCAGCAGAAGGCGATTTTAGGCCGCTGGCTGTCGGAGGATATGAAGGTCATTTTGCTGGATGAGCCAACGCGCGGCATCGATGTGGGGGCGAAACACGAAATTTATAACGTGATCTATGAGCTGGCAAAACGCGGTGTGGCGGTGTTGTTCGCCTCCAGCGATCTGCCTGAGGTACTCGGCGTGGCCGACCGCATTGTTGTGATGCGTGAGGGCGAAATCGCCGGTGAATTGCTTCATGAACAGGCGAATGAACAACAGGCGTTGAGTCTCGCCATGCCGAAAGTTAGCCAGGCTGTCGCCTGAGTAAGGAGTTAATGATGTCCTCTGTTACTACATCCGGAGCGCCGAAATCGAAATCGGCCTTCAGTTTTGGCCGCATCTGGGATCAGTACGGCATGCTGGTGGTCTTTGCCGCACTCTTTGTCGCCTGCGCGATCTTTGTGCCCAACTTTGCCACCTTCATTAATATGAAAGGGCTGGGGCTGGCCATTTCCATGTCCGGTATGGTGGCCTGCGGGATGCTGTTCTGTCTGGCCTCGGGCGATTTCGACCTGTCAGTGGCCTCCGTCATTGCCTGTGCTGGCGTCACCACGGCGGTGGTAATCAACATGACCGAAAGCCTGTGGATTGGCGTGCTGGCGGGTCTGCTGCTGGGCGTTATCAGCGGTCTGGTTAACGGGTTTGTGATTGCCCGCCTGAAGATTAACGCCCTGATCACCACGCTTGCGACCATGCAGATTGTGCGCGGTCTGGCCTATATCATCTCCGACGGTAAAGCGGTGGGGATTGAAGACGAACGCTTCTTCACCCTGGGCTATGCGAACTGGCTGGGGTTGCCTGCGCCAATCTGGCTGACGGTGGCCTGTCTGATCCTGTTCGGCTTCCTGCTTAACCGCACCACGTTTGGCCGTAATACCCTGGCGATCGGCGGTAATGAGGAAGCGGCGCGGCTGGCGGGTGTACCGGTGGTGCGCACTAAGATCATTATCTTTGTGCTCTCCGGTCTGGTCTCGGCGGCAGCGGGGATTATTCTGGCATCGCGCATGACCAGCGGCCAGCCTATGACCTCCATTGGGTACGAGCTGATCGTCATTTCAGCCTGCGTGTTGGGCGGGGTTTCGCTGAAAGGCGGCATCGGAAAAATCTCATATGTGGTGGCCGGTATCCTCATTTTGGGGACGGTAGAGAACGCCATGAACCTGCTGAATATTTCGCCGTTCTCCCAGTATGTGGTTCGTGGCCTGATCCTGCTTGCAGCCGTGATTTTCGACCGTTACAAGCAAAAAGCGAAGCGTACCGTGTAACGTTCTTCCTGCCTTTTAATTGCTCAACTTATAACCTTAGTTGACGCCTGAACCGCCCCGCCAGTTCCGTTGGCGGGGCGGTTGTCAAATGGCGAGCGACGTCACACTGTCTATACTTACATGGCTATGAAAGAGGTAAAGGCGTTTACCTCTCGTAAACCGTAAGGAGGACCAGGGTGGCTGACTTGTTAACCGCACCGCCTGTACTGCCCGGACACTATGCTTTCTTTTTCGATCTCGACGGCACGCTCGCCGGGATAAAACCGCACCCCGACCAGGTGGTTATCCCGGAGGCGGTATTACAGGATTTGCATCAGCTCTCGCAAATGAATGAGGGAGCACTGGCATTGATATCAGGGCGCTCAATGGCCGAGCTGGATTTGCTCGCCAGTCCTTACCACTTTCCGCTGGCCGGTGTACACGGAGCGGAGCGCCGCGACATCCATGATCACACGCACATCGTTTCACTCCCCGATGCATTAATCGAAAAGCTGCAGGCGCAGCTCGCTGCTGCACTGGCTGAACTGCCGGGCACGGAGCTGGAAGCCAAAGGGATGGCCTTTGCCTTGCACTATCGCCAGGCACCGCAGCATGAAGAGGCCGTGCTTGCGCTCGCCGCCAGGGTCGCGCAGGCGCATCCTGAGCTGGCGTTGCAGCCGGGTAAATGCGTCGTGGAGCTTAAACCGAAAGGGATCAATAAAGGGGCTGCGATCGCCGCGTTTATGGCAACGCCGCCTTTCCGGGGCCGGACGCCCGTTTTTCTTGGGGATGACCTGACCGATGAGGCCGGGTTTCGTGTAGTGAATCAGGCCGGAGGGATCTCCGTGAAGGTTGGGCCTGGTGACACTGAAGCCGAATGGCGTCTGGCAAATGTGGCCAGCGTCTGGCAGTGGATATCTGACATCGCTAACCAGCAACAACAACAAATAGCGCAAAACAAAGGGGGAAACCATTATGGGTCGCTTAGTCGTCGTCTCTAACCGTATCGCACCGCCTGACGATAAAAAAGCCAGTGCAGGTGGGCTGGCGGTGGGGGTATTAGGTGCCTTAAAAGCTGCTGGCGGGCTGTGGTTTGGCTGGAGTGGTGACATCAGTGAGGAAGAAAAACCACTTAAAAAGGTGACGCGCGGCAACATCACCTGGGCGTCATTCGCCCTGAAAGAGAAAGATTATGACGAGTACTACTCCCAGTTCTCGAATGCCGTGCTGTGGCCCGCGTTCCACTACCGTCTGGACCTGGTCAAATTTCAGCGAGAATCGTTTGAAGGCTACAGCCGCGTCAATGCGCTGCTGGCGGATAAACTGCTGCCTTTAATCGAGGAAGACGATATTTTATGGATCCACGATTATCATCTGCTTCCCTTCGCCCGTGAGCTGCGAAAACGCGGAGTCAACAACCGCATCGGCTTCTTCCTCCATATTCCGTTCCCGACACCGGAAATTTTTACCGCGCTGCCGCCGCATGAAGAGCTGCTGGAAGCGCTGTGTGATTACGATTTGCTGGGCTTCCAGACTGAGAATGACCGCATTGCGTTCCTGGATTCGGTATCGGGCAAAACACGCCTGATGACGAAAGGGGGCAAAACGCATACGGCCTGGGGTAAAACGTTCCATACCGAAGTCTATCCGATTGGGATAGAGCCGGATGAGATTGCTGAGCAGGCGTCTGGTCCGTTGCCGCCGAAGCTGGCACAGCTTAAAAACGAGCTGAAACACGTGAAGAATATCTTCTCGGTGGAGCGTCTCGACTACTCCAAAGGGCTGCCGGAGCGCTTCCTGGCGTATGAAACGCTGCTGGATAAATATCCGCAGCACCACGGTAAAATCCGCTATACGCAGATTGCACCTACGTCACGTGGGGAAGTGCAGGCCTATCAGGATATTCGTCATCAACTGGAGACGGAAGCAGGGCGCATCAACGGCCGCTACGGTCAGCTGGGCTGGACGCCGCTGTTTTATCTGAACCAACATTTTGACCGTAAGATCCTGATGAAGGTGTTCCGATATGCCGACGTCGGCCTCGTAACACCGCTGCGCGACGGGATGAATCTGGTGGCAAAGGAGTATGTGGCAGCACAAGATCCGGCCGATCCGGGGGTGCTTGTGCTTTCTCAGTTTGCGGGAGCCGCGAACGAACTCACTTCAGCGCTCATCGTGAACCCTTACGACCGGGATGATGTGGCGAACGCGCTCAACCGTGCTCTGACGATGCCGCTGACGGAGCGTATTTCCCGTCATGCGGAAATGATGGATACGATCCGCGAGAACGATATTAATCACTGGCAGGCACGTTTTATTCGCGATTTGCGTAATATTGAGCCGCAAAGCCATGAAGGCGTTCTGCAAAAAAAGATCGCGACTTTCCCTAAACTGGCGTGATATTCCTCTGGGGGTTTAACGACCCCCAAGAGGCACCAACAGCACATCAACCAGGCTTGAGGCGACTATCGATTTCGCCGCGCAGGCCGCCCGTGAAATAAAACTTTGGTTATGATTCCCGCATATCACTAAATCAATTTTCTCTTTGCGACATACGTCGAGAATATGCGCATTCAGTTCACCTGTCGCAATGACGGTCTGATAAATGGGATATTGCGCTTTCTCCACCAGCTCCTGCAGAAATTGCTGCGTTTCTTCCTGCAATACCTCACGAATATCTTCCAGCATGGGGGCTGCCAGTTGATTGTACATCTCGGGTTCGGCCGCAAGGGTAATTAAGCTGATGCGCGCATTATGCGGGCGGGCGATGGACACCGCCCGGGCAACGAGTTGGTGACTTTCCGGTGAAACTGCAACAGAAACAAGAAGATGGGAGTAACTCATCACGCACTCCTTAGCTGTCTGAAAACCGCGTCTGTGTCAGCATTACCGCGAAATCAGCGCTTCTGCAAGAGGTGAATACGACATTAGTGTGAAGCTTCTCATAATTATTCATTAATTATTCTTATAAGAAGAATAACGGCAAACCGCGTGCAAATGAAAAAAATTAACAACTTAACGTAAATCACACATTTTGATGCGTGTGCTGTTAAATCGTTTTGAAGCGTTATAAACGCAATGTTAATGATCACGCTTTGAAACAAATTTTTCACCCCTCAAACATAACTGTATGTTTTTCATAGGTAATGAAAATGTGGTCCTGAGATGTATAGCGTGTGAATTGTTGCGGTAGTCGCTATTGCTCAAAAAAGCAATCGCCATGCGCCTTCTGTTCGTACTTCTGCATGAGTATTCGTCCATAAAGAATATAAAATGGTCTTGATCGGTTAAAAAATGAACAAATTACAAGTCTCACTGATGGATTTATGGATGATATTCACTTAAATTATGTGACATGGATCACATTTTTTTTAAATTTGAGGATGGCTGCATTGTATGTGTCAAAACTGACGAGTAGAGTTTGCGTCGAATTAGGAAAAATCTTAGTTATTTGTAAGAAATGATAAAACATGTAAGAAGCGCATCCGCGCTTCGTTGGTGCACGTTTTGCAGAATACAAACCTAAATTCAACTATGCATTTAGCCTTTTTTTTAAATACCGGGTGTTTTCCCGGCGACATCACGGGGTGCGGTCTTTCCGCATAAAAATAATAGTTGGTTATTCGGGATGGGAAAAATGCATACATCCGAGTTGCTAAAACATATCTACGACATCAACCTGTCATATTTACTGCTCGCGCAGCGATTGATTAGTCAGGACAAAGCGTCCGCGATGTTTCGTTTGGGTATTAACGAAGAGATGGCAACCATGCTGGGCGGGTTAACCCTGCCGCAAATGGTTAAACTGGCTGAAACGAATCAACTGGTTTGCCAGTTCCGCTTCGATAATCCTCAGACTATCACGCGGCTGACACAGGAATCTCGTGTGGACGATCTGCAACAGATCCATACCGGTATTCTTCTCTCCACCCGCTTGCTCAACGAAATCAGCCAGCCTGATGACGCAGCCCGTAAAAAAAGAGCGTAGAAATGAGCGAGAAAAGCATTGTTCAGGAAGCGCGTGACATACAGTTGGCCATGGAGCTGATTACACTGGGTGCTCGTTTACAAATGCTGGAAAGCGAAACTCAGTTGAGCCGTGGTCGTCTCATCAAACTGTACAAAGAGTTACGTGGTAGTCCCCCACCGAAAGGAATGTTGCCGTTTTCAACGGACTGGTTTATGACCTGGGAGCAGAACATTCACGCCTCCATGTTCTGTAATGCCTGGCAGTACCTTCTCAAAACCGGTTTGTGTAGCGGCGTCGATGCCGTGATCAAAGCGTATAAACTTTACCTTGAACAATGCCCACAGCAGGAAGAGGGTCCCCTGCTGGCGCTGACCCGCGCATGGACGCTGGTGCGTTTTGTTGAGAGCGGAATGCTTGAATTGTCGCGCTGCAACTGCTGCGATGGCAATTTCATTACCCATGCTCATCAGCCTGCAGGCAGCTTCGCCTGTAGTTTATGTCAGCCTCCATCCCGTGCAGTAAAAAGACGTAAACTTTCCCGGGATGCTGCCGATATTATTCCACAACTGCTGGATGAACAGATCGAACAAGCTGTTTAACCCGAACGTGTGGGAAAGATTCCAGCAGCGGTAAGCCATTACCGCTGCTTTTTTTTATCCTGGATTCGGTAAACGCTGCGAGCTGAACGTCCTTGCCATAGTCACTAGCGGAAGGATGATGTCGTGCTTATCTTATTAGGTTACCTGGTAGTTCTCGGTACAGTTTTCGGCGGTTACATGATGACCGGCGGGCACCTTGGAGCACTCTATCAACCGGCTGAACTTATTATCATCGGCGGCGCAGGGGTAGGGGCTTTTATCGTTGGCAACAACGGGAAATCGATCAAGGGGACGCTGAAAGCTATTCCATTGCTGTTCCGTCGCTCGAAATACACCAAAAGCATGTATATGGATCTGCTGGCTCTGCTTTATCGCCTGATGGCGAAGTCGCGCCAGCAGGGGATGTTCTCGCTGGAACGGGATATCGAAAACCCGAAAGAGAGCGAGATTTTTGCCAGCTACCCGCGCATCCTTGCCGATGCCATGATGCTGGATTTCATTGTCGATTACCTGCGCCTGATCATCAGCGGCAATATGAATACCTTCGAAATTGAAGCGCTGATGGACGAAGAGATCGAAACCCACGAGAGCGAATCCGAAGTGCCGGCCAACAGCCTGGCGCTGGTGGGGGACTCATTGCCGGCCTTCGGTATCGTGGCGGCGGTCATGGGGGTTGTTCACGCGTTGGCCTCGGCGGATCGCCCGGCGGCAGAGCTGGGGGCGCTGATTGCCCACGCCATGGTGGGGACCTTCCTCGGTATTTTGCTGGCGTATGGTTTTATCTCTCCGCTGGCCAGCGTTCTGCGTCAGAAGAGCGCGGAAACCACCAAAATGATGCAGTGCGTGAAGATTACGCTGCTCTCTAACCTCAACGGTTATGCGCCACCGATCGCGGTTGAGTTTGGCCGTAAAACGCTTTACTCCAGCGAGCGTCCGTCGTTTATCGAGCTTGAAGAACACGTGCGTGCGGTGAAAAACCCAAACCAACAGACGACAACTGAGGACGCATGAAAAACCAGTCCCATCCGATCGTCATCGTAAAAAAGCGCAAGCATAAGGGGCATGGGCACGGTGCGCATGGCTCCTGGAAAATTGCCTACGCCGATTTTATGACCGCAATGATGGCCTTCTTTCTGGTGATGTGGTTGATCTCGATCTCCAGCCCGAAAGAGCTGATTCAGATTGCGGAATACTTCCGTACGCCGCTGGCGACTGCGGTCTCCGGTGGCCCGCGTATCTCTAACAGTGACAGCCCGATCCCCGGCGGCGGCGATGATTACACCCAGAAGCAGGGTGAGGTGAAAAAAGAGCCGAACATCGACGAGCTGAAGAGAAAGATGGAGCAGGCGCGTCTGAAAAAACTGCGCGGCGATCTCGATCAGCTGATTGAAGCGGACCCGAAATTGCGCGCGCTGCGACCGCATCTGAAGATCGATCTGGTGCAGGAAGGGCTGCGTATCCAGATTATTGATAGCCAGAACCGTCCGATGTTCAAAACCGGTAGCGCCGAGGTTGAACCCTATATGCGCGATATTTTGCGCGCCATTGCGCCGGTGCTGAACGGTATTCCAAACCGCATTAGCCTGTCAGGCCACACGGATGACTTCCCGTACGCCACGGGCGAGAAGGGATACAGCAACTGGGAGCTTTCTGCCGATCGTGCCAACGCCTCGCGTCGCGAGCTGGTGGCGGGTGGGCTTGATGATGGCAAGGTACTGCGCGTGGTCGGCATGGCAGCAACCATGCGTGTCTCTGACCGCGGGCCGGATGACGCCATCAACCGTCGTATCAGTCTTTTAGTGCTGAACCAGCAGGCGGAGCAGGCCATCCTGCATGAAAACGCCGAAAGTCAGAATGAGTCACTGGACGATTTAAAACAGCCTGGGGCCGTTCCTTCGGCTGCCGTTCCAACATCGCCACCAGCCAATCCGAGGTGATAGCGTGAGCATGGATATTAGCGATTTTTACCAGACATTCTTTGATGAAGCCGACGAATTGTTGGCGGATATGGAGCAACATTTGCTGGATTTGGTGCCAGAAGCGCCGGACTCCGAGCAGCTCAATGCCATCTTCCGCGCTGCGCACTCCATTAAAGGCGGAGCCGGAACATTTGGATTTACCATCCTGCAGGAAACCACCCATTTAATGGAAAACCTGCTTGATGAAGCACGACGCGGTGAGATGCAGCTCAATACCGACATTATCAACCTGTTTTTGGAAACCAAAGATATTATGCAGGAACAGCTCGACGCCTATAAAAGTTCGGCAGAGCCTGATGCCGCCAGCTTTGAATACATCTGCAATGCGCTGCGCCAGCTTGCGCTGGAAGCAAAAGGTGAGGTCGCCGCAGCCGTTGTTCCTGCAGCCAAACTGAGCGTTGTTGATGCGCCAGCCGCTGAAGATCCAGCACCTGCCGCCGCTAAAGCCGGGAAACTGCGCGTTGTGCTGTCGCGCCTGAAAGAGAACGAAGTCAACCTGCTGGAAGAGGAGCTGGGTAACCTGGCGACATTAAGCAACGTGGTAAAAGGCAAAGACAGCCTTGCTGCGACGCTCGATGACGGTATCAGCCAGGACGACATCGTGGCAGTGCTGTGCTTTGTTATCGAAGCCGATCAAATCGCCTTTGAAACGGAAGCGGTTGCCGTTGACGCGCCTGCTGCAGTGGAGGAGGTTGCCGCTGTGGCTCAGGCTGCTGCGCCCGCGGTCGCCCCTGCTGCTCCGGCGTTGAAAGCCGTTCCTAAAGAGGCTGCTGCCCCGGGCCGTGGTGAAAAACCGGCGGCGCGCTCCAGCGAATCGACCAGCATCCGCGTTGCCGTAGAGAAGGTTGACCAGCTGATCAACCTGGTCGGCGAGCTGGTGATCACCCAGTCAATGCTGGCCCAGCGTTCTAACGAACTGGACCCGGTCACGCACGGCGATCTGATTACCAGCATGGGGCAGTTACAGCGTAACGCCCGCGATCTGCAGGAATCGGTGATGTCCATCCGTATGATGCCGATGGAGTACGTCTTTAGCCGCTTCCCGCGTCTGGTGCGCGACCTGGCCGGTAAACTCAATAAGCAGATTGAACTGACGCTGATGGGCAGCTCCACCGAGCTGGATAAGAGCCTGATTGAACGCATTATCGATCCGTTAACGCACCTGGTACGTAACAGCCTGGACCACGGTATCGAACTGCCGGAAAACCGTATTGCAGCCGGAAAATCCCCGGTCGGTAACCTGATCCTGTCTGCGGAGCACCAGGGCGGGAACATCTGTATTGAAGTAACCGATGACGGCGCGGGCCTTAACCGCGAGCGTATCCTGGCGAAGGCGATTTCGCAGGGGATGGCGGTCAGCGAAAACATGACCGATGAAGAAGTGGGCATGCTGATCTTCGCCCCGGGTTTCTCAACCGCCGAGCAGGTGACGGATGTCTCCGGACGCGGCGTGGGAATGGACGTGGTGAAGCGTAACATTCAGGAAATGGGCGGCCACGTCGAAATCCAGTCTAAGCAAGGTTCTGGTACCACCATTCGTATTCTGCTGCCGCTGACGCTGGCGATCCTCGACGGTATGTCGGTGAAAGTGGCGGACGAAGTCTTCATTCTGCCGCTGAACGCGGTAATGGAATCACTGCAGCCACGTGAAGAAGATCTGCACCCACTGGCAGGTGGCGAGCGCGTGCTCGAAGTGCGTGGGGAATACCTGCCGCTGGTGGAACTGTGGAAAGTCTTCGAAGTCGACGGGGCGAAAACAGAGGCCACGCAGGGTATCGTCGTGATCCTGCAAAGTGCGGGTCGCCGCTACGCGCTGCTGGTTGACCAGTTGATTGGTCAGCACCAGGTGGTGGTGAAGAACCTCGAAAGTAACTACCGCAAAGTGCCGGGTATTTCTGCCGCCACCATTCTGGGGGATGGTAGCGTGGCGCTGATCGTCGACGTGTCGGCGCTTCAGGGATTAAATCGTGAACAACGTGTGGCGTACACAGCCGCCTGATTAAGTAAAGGGTAAGAACATGACCGGTATGAGTAATGTAACGAAACTGGCGGGCGAGCCATCAGGACAGGAGTTCCTGGTATTCACTTTAGGCGATGAGGAGTACGGCATCGATATCCTGAAAGTGCAGGAAATTCGTGGTTACGATCAGGTTACCCGCATCGCGAACACGCCAGCGTTTATTAAAGGCGTCACTAACCTGCGCGGCGTGATTGTGCCTATCGTTGACCTGCGCGTGAAGTTCAGCCAGGGCGATGTGGAGTATAACGATAACACCGTGGTGATTGTCCTCAATCTGGGGCAGCGCGTGGTCGGTATCGTGGTGGATGGCGTGTCTGACGTGCTCTCACTGACGTCTGACCAAATCCGTCCGGCGCCGGAGTTTGCGGTCACGCTGTCTACCGAGTACCTGACGGGGCTGGGTGCGCTGGGTGAGCGTATGTTGATTCTGGTGAACATTGAGAAGCTGTTGAACAGCGAAGAGATGGCGTTGCTGGATATCGCGGCGAACCATGTAGCGTAGGTAAATGCAAAACGGCAATCCAGGTTGCCGTTTTTTGTGTTTGCTCCCTCTCCCGGTGGGAGAGGGGTGGGGTGAGGGCATCAGGCCACACCCCTTTTGTACTCTTACACTTCCTGCTCTACCAGCTCCGCTTCAGCTTCCCGCGCCCCTTCATTCTGCGACAGCATCGCGGTTGCAATCCCGTTACCCAGCACGTTAATGGCGGAACGCCCCATATCCAGGAAGTGGTCGATCCCCATCAGCAGCAAAATACCCGCCACCGGAATATTAAAGCTTGGGATGGTCGCCGCCAGTACCACCAGCGAAGAGCGTGGTACCCCCGCAATGCCTTTTGATGCCAGCATCAGCGTCAGCATCAGAACGGTGACCTCAGAGAAACTCAAATGAATATTGTACGCCTGAGCGATAAACATTGAGGCAAAAGAGCAGTAGACCATCGAACCGACCAGGTTAAAGGAATACCCAATTGGCAGGACGAAAGAGGCGATGCTGCGCGAGCAGCCAAATCGCTCCAGTTGCTCAAGGGTTTTCGGATACGCTGCCTCGGAGCTGCTGGTGGTAAAGGCGACCAGCACCGGATCTTTCAGCATGCTGAGCAGGCGGAACACCTCTTTTTTCAGCACCATGTAACCCACTGCCAGCAACACCATGCAGGTGAGCAGGATCGCCACATAGTAGCCGCCAATAAAGGAGGCATAGTTCAGCAGAATACCGAGACCCTGGGTGGCAATCACCGATGAGATCGCAGCGAAAATCGCCAGCGGGGCAACATACATGACGTAGCCCGTGACCTTCAGCATGATATGGGATACCACATCCAGCGCCGCAACCAGCGGGGCGTTGAATTTCTGGCCCAGCGACGCGCCGCCGATGCCAAAGAACATGGAGAACACCACAATTTGCAGAATTTCATTGTTCGCCATCGCCCCGGCAATGCTGGTCGGAATGGTGTGTGAGAGGAACGCTTTCAGGGTCATGCCGCCGACGGCCAGCCCGGTATCCACCGCTTCAGTGGGGATCGTCAGGTTCAGACCGCTGCCTGGATGCTCCAGAGTGACAATAAACAGCCCCACCAGAATAGAAAGCACCGATGAACTGATAAACCATACCATCGCTTTACCGCCTACGCGGCCAATAGTCGAGGTTTCGCCCATTTTCATAATGCCGACCGTCAGCGTGCTGAAGACCAACGGTGCAATCACCATTTTGATCAGTCGCAGAAAAATATCGGTGAGAAGCGTAATGTTATCCGACCAGGTTTTGATGGCATCCGCAGATGCGTATTCATGAATGGCCGCCCCTGAAAGAATACCCGCCAGCATGAATATCACGATGAAGAGCGTAAGTTTGTTTGCACTTGCCACGAAAAAGACCCCTATGCGCTGTAGATGTCGCCCGCGCCGATATATATGGATTTTTTATTACTGCGCGGGAAATTATTCGGCACATAAATTGAAGTAAAGCGGGGGGAGATACAACTCCTTTTTAAATTTTATTAATTTTGTTGCTAATGCTGCGACGATATATTGTGACGCTTATCACACTTTAATGGGATATATCCTCAGGCAACATTCGGTAAATTCCGTTTATAAATCAATAACCCAATGTTTCTAAAATCATTTCTCTGTCAATCGGACAAGGGGGTGACTGACATGGCCGCCAGTGGTCGAAGCGATAACCATAAACTAAATTCTCAATAACCCCCTCGGAGGAACATTAAGCGGGGCTAACATCTTGAACGTTAAAACTAAATTGTTGTACGTGAACGGAGACGTCTTCTGGAGGGTGGTAAATGAAAAGAAAACGCCTTTTGACCTGCGCTGGCATTCTGTTAACCGCGACAACCGCCCATCAGGCGCTGGCGGTCACCAGTAGTGGCACTATCGGCGCGACGCTGACATTGACAAACGGGTGTCTGATTAATGGATCGCCCACCCAAAACGGCATTAACTTCGGGACACTGGATTTCGGAACCCATCCTGCAACCTTTTCCACCCTGACGACGCAGTTGACCGGTGCCAGCGGCGGAAACACCTTCACGATTCAATGTACAACCGCCAGCTACACGGTGGCGATAACCGGGAATACCAACTCCACTGCGCCGGGCACCGTCGTTGGCACGACGGGGACACCCGCCCGCTATCTGATCAACACCACCAACACGGCGCAGGGTGTGGCATACAGCCTGTATAGCGACAGCGGATTTAATAACGTTGTGGCGAATAACGCGGCATTGCCGATCGCGTCCACGGCCGGTGGGGTGGACAGTTACACCCTCTACGGGCGTATTACCGGCGGCGGAAACAGCGTTACGGTGGTACCGGGGACCTACACCGACACCATAAATGTCAGCGTAACCTATTAGCCCACTTAGCCCATGAAGACCGCTTTTTCAGGTCTGCGCCACTGCGCAGAGGGGATCGTGCATCTTTTTTTTACGCTGATCCTCGGGCTGGCGCTGGTGCCGGCCGCTATGGCCGTCACGTCGCAGTCCTTTAAGGTCAGCGCGACCATTGTGCCGGGATGCGCGGTGAGCACCGGCAGTGGGGGGCTGTTAGGCACGCTGAACTTCGGTACCCATACCGGCGTGGAGAGTGCTCCGGTGAGCACCAGCTTCGTACCAAACGGGGCACTCTCGATCGCCTGTACGCCAGGCGTGGCGCTGAGTATGAGCATTAACGGCGGGCAGAATTACGCCTCCGTGCGGCGGATGACGCGCAACGGCGGGGGGGGCGGGGGGGGGGGACGGGC
>NZ_JALW01000021.1:0-117222 GCF_000710795.1 Enterobacter sp. T1-1
CCCCCCCCCCCCCCCCCCCGGGGGAGGGGGGCCCCCGCGGGGGCAGCCCCACCCCGCCGGTCTCGTCGTTGTTATCGCCAATCCCATGACCGATGCTCTCTACGTGCCCCGTGAGTACAGGGTCATAACCCATCAGCGCCACCTGCGCGCTATCCCCCACGCGGATATGGCGCAGTTTGGTCTCTTCAAAATATCCCACCACCCAAAAGCTGTGGGCATCAACGATGGACACCTTTGTCTCCCCCGCTGTCGCATAATCGCCAGGGCGAAGCCGCAGATGCGTGACGTATCCCGAGACTGGCGAGCGAACGGTGGCGTGAGCCAGATTAAGCTCGGCCAGCGCCAGCGCGGCAAGTGCGCCATGATAATTGGCTGCCGCGACGTTCGCCGCACTGCCAGTTTGCTGCAAATCCTCGCGGGAGATGGCGTCCTTAATCTGCGTGCGTCGCCGGGCGGCATCCTGGCGCATCAGCATCTCATGGCGTTTTGACTCCACATCCGCCTGCGCGCTGACCACCGCGAGTTTGAGCCAGCGCGGATCGATGCTGTAGAGCACATCACCCTGGTTTACCCACTGATTATCCCGCACCGCCACGCTGATAACCGGCCCGGAGACGTCCGGCGCTATCTGCACCACATCCGCCCGCACGCGTCCGTCGCGGGTCCATGGGGTCTGGGCGTAATGTTTCCACAAGATAAACGCCAGACACGTTGCCGCCGCAACGGCGCTGAGCGTCAGCGCATAACGGCCCAGCAGAGAAAGTAATGCTTTCATATCAATAACCCCAACGCGGTTAACCCCTGCATGAGCAGGTAAAAGGTGACGATCCAGGTTGAAACATCCATCAGCGGGCGACACGGCAAACGGCGGTAAAGCCTGCTGAGAGAGAAAAGCGGTATGAGAAGCAGCGTGCAGACCAGTGCCACGAGCGCCACCATCAGTAACCCGGGGATCAATACGCCCCCGACATTGAGATCATTGACCATCGTCCGGCCCCCGTAATGCGCAGTGAAGATCCACCAGCCTGCCGATAACCTGCCGCGTTTGTTCATCAGCCGCAGGCAAACGGCAGCCAATGGCGGCGGCGAGTCGTTCACGTAAGGCGGCGGTGTCTGACGTCGTCAGTTGATAAAGCAGCGCGTTGATCTCCGGCGGCATATCAGTACGGCGGAGGTGTCGCACCGAGAGGCCAATCCGCAGCGCGTGCAGCAGTCGGTTAAGCGCCTGTTCGGTGGCGTGTCCGCTGCGTGGCAAACGCGGCAGTAACAGGGCCGCCCTGTCTATCATCAGATTGATCCAGTGGGTTTCATCGCTCTGCATTTTTCCTTTCACGCTGCGACGGATATCGCGCTGACACAACCTCAGCAGCCGGTTGATGGCGGCATCGGCCTGCACGGTTTGCAGCAGGCTCATGCTGATGACGGCAAAACCGGTCGCGAAAAAGAGAGCAATGGCGGTGTTTAGCGCCGCGGCGAAATCGCCGCTGTAGCGCGCGCTTAGCTCCGATAACACCGGAAGCGTGAGGGTGATCCCCATCGCCATAAAGGTGGTGGGTGGGCGCGCCTGCAGCGACCCGGCGAGCAGATACGCTGGCGCAAGTACCGCCACCAGCACGGCGAAATCACTCACCTGTGGAAGTAGCGCAAAGCTGTAGAGCAGGCTTATCACTACGCCCCAGATGCTGCCGATGATGTATTTCACGAGGTGCGGCGCCGGGGTGTCGAAGCTGCCGAACAGCGTGCAGCAGACACCGAGGATCGAAACTGCCGTGCCGCCGTCGGGCCAGGCGGAGTAAATCCAGACCAGACAACCGCTCAGGATGATGACGAACGCCCCCAGCGCCGTGCGCGCGGCGGTAAGCGGATCGCGGTGGAAGACGTAGCCTTTGATCGCGCTGCTCTGTACGCGATCGGACGCAAACCGGCTGTGGTGGATCGCATCTGAAAGACGATCGCACTGTTGCAAAAGAAGCACGGCCTCCGTCAGATAACGGGTAAAACTTGCCCGCTCCGCCTCTTTCAGGCTCCGCGCCCGAGAAGCATCGCGGTCAGCGACCCGCTGGCAACGCTTAATGAGGGCGTCAGCCAGCTGTTTTCGTTGCTCTTCATCGTCACAGGCAAGCCAGGCCTGGACATCGTCCAGCACGGTTTGCAGTTCAGCGGGCATTGTCGCCGTCAGGGGTAAGCGGTCACGCAGTTCACAGTTCACCATAATCAACCGCGCCAGCCGGTCATGAATGGCTTTTCGGGCCTGGCGTACCGGAACGGCAAGGGCGAAATCGTACGGGATATGATGGCTCATTCCCTGCAGGAACTGCAGCGACAGCGCAAAATGCAGGGGCGACGTCACCGTACCGGGTTTGCCCGCTAACGTGTCGGCTACCCGCTCGCGTGCGGTGCGCAGCGTCTGCGATAAGGCGCTGTTGAACTGCGCGGAGATACGCGCAGGCAATACATAGCGGTGAATCACCGCCGCGCAGAAGATACCAATCGCAATCTCCTGCACCCGAACGACGGCGATGTTAAAAATCGCACCGGGCTCAGAGACCGCCGGGAAACCAATCAGGCTCGCGGTGTAACCTGCCAGCACAAAGGCATAGGCCCGGGGCGTGCGTTCCAGCAGGGATAACCAGAGACAGAACGTGATCCACCCCGTCAGCACCACGCTGCAAACCATCGGCATATTTGCGAAAGTGGGCACGATCAGCACGGTGGCGCAGGCCCCCGTTACGGTTCCGGCCAGACGGTAAAGACTCCTGCTGAGCGATGCCCCCACCGACGTCTGCGACACAATGTAAACGGTAATAATGGCCCATGAGGGTCGGTCGAGACCGATCGACAGCGCAATGTAATACGCCAGCATCGCGGCGGCAAATGTCCTTGCGGAATAGAGCAGCGCCCGGGCATCGCTTTGCAGCGCGGCTGGTAAATAACGAGAGATGAGGATGTTCATGCCGGGATTATTACCGGCTTGTCAGCGCGCTTAAATACTCTATTCTGTCAAAAAATACCTAAATGTTGCCATAAACATGAAACCTCAACTTGCTAATACGCTCTATGACCCTGACGCCACAGCTTCTCCTGCCGTGGCGCGTCATCTGGACTTCGTGGACTACGCTGCAGAAGTGCCGGTACACACCCACCGCAAGGGGCAGCTGATTATTGCCCGCTATGGCGCGGTCAGCTGTTATGCAGAAAACGATATCTGGATCGTGCCGCCAGACTGCGCGGTCTGGATCCCCGGCGGCATTCCGCATAGTGCCAAAGCAACCTGGAACGCCCATCTCAACTATCTGTTTATTGAGCCCGGTGCCGCGGCACTCCCGGCGCGATGCTGCATCCTGGCGATTTCGCCGTTGATTAAGGAACTGGTTGACCGTTTAACCCGCGAGGAGGTTGATTATCCGCCGGACAGCCACGCGGCAAGACTCACCCGGGTAACGCTTGATGAACTGGCCAGCATGCCGCAGCAAAAGCTGAGCCTGCCAGTTTCGGCGCATCCCAAAATACGCGCGATGGCCGACACGCTGGTCAGCCACCCTGAGGACAGAAGCACCCTGAAAGACTGGGCCAAACGGCTGGCGCTCAGCGAACGATCCTTTGCGCGTCTGATGCAGCGCGAGACCGGGCTGAGCTTTGGGCGATGGCGGCAGCAGCTGCACCTGATTATCGCCCTGCAGGAGCTGGCGAGCGGTGCCCCGGTGCAGAATGTGGCAACAAAACTCGGGTATGAATCCGTGAATGCGTTTATCACCATGTTTCGCAAAGCAATGGGCACCACGCCCGCGCACTACTTTGCCGAGCGGAAAAACAGTGGCCGTTAGCCCGGCCCCTCACTCCCCGCCGCCAGCAGCGGCACTATCACATCGCTGATGGGCACCGGAATACCGTGCCCGCGGCCATAGCGCTGGATCACGCCGTTGCGGATATCCCACTCCAGTGGGCGGTTGGCCTGACGGTCGGCAAGGATCGAGGTGCCTAAATCGGCCGGGGCGCGCTGGAAGTTCGCCAGGATCTCCAGCGCAACGTCATCATTGAGCGCTGCCCCCTCGGCACGGGCGACAGCAAGGCCTTCGCGAAGATACGCCAGCCCCAGCGCGCTGATATCCTCGCGCGAAAACATCCCGGCACGACGGTTGGCCAGCACCATTAGCCCGGCCACCGCGTTTTGCAGCAGCTTGCGCCAGGCGACAGTGGCGAAATCAGCCGACAGCTCAACCGCACAGCGTGTGCCTTGCAACGCGTCTACCACCCGTTTTGCCTGCGGAACGTCCGGCAGCGTCAGGCGCGGTTTGGCGCGCAGCCAGACGGAGGCATCCGGCTCACGCTGCGCCGGGAACCAGACCACCGACGGCAGCACCGTTGCGCCATTAACCCACGGCTCCAATTGGGCTTTCTGCTCCACGCCGTTTTGCAGGGCGCAGACCACCGTGTTTTCATCGCACAGGGCGCGCAGCCACCCGGCGCTGTCGGCGTTCTGCGTCGTTTTTACCGCCACAAAAACCAGATCGGCGGGACGCGTGACGACGGACGGGTCGGTTAATACCGGACCCGGCACGACCGTTTCACCTTCGTCGTCGCGCAGACGCAGTTCAGGATGTGCGGTGCGTCCGCACAACTGCGGCGTGCGGCCAGCGTCATGTAGCACCGCGGCGATAGTGGTACCAATTGCACCAGGACCAATCAGCGCAATCACTGGATTGTCAGACATGGTTAACTCCCCTTTTCGCTAAGCCTGCTAACAGTTATACCACTGTAAAAAGTGAGCGCCACGTCGTTGTCTATACTCAACACACGACAGACAACGGAGTGCGCCATGCCTTTACCCGATTTCAAATCCTCTGAACCCTATACCCTTGGCATCGAACTCGAGCTGCAGGTGGTTAACCCACCGGGATACGATCTGAGCCAGGACTCTTCCGCGCTTATCGCCGCCGTTAAAGACGACATCAAAGGCGGTGAAGTTAAACACGATATCACCGAAAGCATGCTTGAGATTGCCACCGGCGTGTGCCAGAACATCGATCAGGCGGCGGCACAGTTCTCCATGATGCAGCAGAGCATTTTGCGGGCGGCGGCGGAGCAGCATATTCAGATCTGCGGCGGCGGGACGCACCCGTTCCAGAAGTGGCAGCGGCAGGAGGTGTGCGATGACGAGCGCTACAACATCACGCTGGAGCGCTTTGGCTATCTGATTTTACAGGCGACGGTGTTTGGCCAGCACGTGCATGTCGGGTGCCGGACCGGCGATGACGCGATTTATCTGCTGCATGGCCTGTCACGCTTTGTCCCGCACTTTATCGCCCTGGCCGCCGCATCACCCTACATGCAGGGCACGGACACAAAGTTTGCCTCCTCGCGACTCAATATCTTTTCCGGGTTCCCGGATAACGGGCAGATGCCGTGGGTCAACAACTGGCAGGAGTTCGAGGGGCTGTTTCGCCGCCTGAGCTCAACCAGCATGATCGACAGCATTAAAGATCTGCACTGGGACATCCGCCCCAGCCCACATTTTGGCACCGTTGAGGTGCGGGTGATGGATACGCCGCTGACGCTCGGCCATGCGATCAATATCGCCGGGCTGATCCAGGCGACATCCCACTGGCTGCTGACCACCCGGCCGTATAAGCATCAGGAGAGGGATTTTCTGCTGTATCGCTTTAACCGTTTTCAGGCGTGTCGCTACGGGCTTGAGGGCATACTGACGGACGTGCATACCGGCGAGCATAAGACGGTGGCGGAAGATCTTGCCTGGCTGCTGGAGCAGGTTGCGCCATCGGCCGAGAAACTCGGCGCGACGAGCGCGATTAAGGAACTTGCCCTGCTGTTAAAGCAGGGCAAGAGCGAGGCGCAGCGCATGCGGGACTTTATCGCCGACGGCGGCTCGCTTATTTCTCTGGTTCAGAAGCACTGCGAGCTGTGGGCGACGAGTCCGTAAGGCTATGCCCCCACTCGCGCAGGCGCTGGAACAGCACAAACAGTGCGGGGATGAACAGGATCCCCACCACGGTCGCCACCAGCATACCGCTGAATACCGTAGTACCAATGATGCGACGACTTTGGGCACCCGCCCCGGTCGCCAGCATCATTGGCAGGACGCCAATGATGAACGATACCGCCGTCATCATTACCGCACGGAAGCGGCGTGATGCCCCCTCGCGAGCCGCATCGACAATCGCTATCCCCTCCATGCGCCGCGCGCGGGCAAACTCGACGATAAGGATCGCGTTCTTGGCAGCAAGGGCTATCAGCAACACCAGGCCAATCTGCACATACACGTCGTTGGCGTAGCCGGCTATCCACAGCCAGACCAGCGCCCCGCCGATGGCGAACAGCACCGAGAGCATTACACTCGCCGGAAGCGTCCAGCTCTCGTACTGGGCGACGAGGAACAGCCACGCCATCACCACCGCCGCCAGCACGATCCAGATTGCCTGATTGCCGGTCTGCTGCTCCTGGTACGACATGCCGCTCCAGGCGTAGTCGTACCCGGCGGGCAGGCTCTGCGCCAGAATGTCGCCCATCGCCGCCATCGCAGTGCTGCTGCTCACCCCTTCCGCCGCGGAACCGCTCACCGACACCGACGGAAACTGGTTGTACTGCTGCAGGAACGGCGCACCAACGGTGGGCGTGATGGTCACGAGATTACTCAGGCGCACCCGCTCACCGTTGTTGCTGCGCACAAACAGCTCGCTGATTTGCCCGGCGCGCTCGCGCCACTGCATCTCATTTTGCATCACCACGTGGTAGACGCGGTTGTTGACGCTGAAATCGCCGGCACGCGTGCCGCCAAATGCGGTCTGCAGGCTGCTGAAGATGCGTGACACCGGTACGTCGAGACGCGCCGCACGCTCGCGATCAACGGTCAGCGTCAGCTGCGGCACGTTGCTGCTCCAGGTGGTGAATACGCGGCTCAGTTGCGGATGCTGGTTGGCTTTCACCAGCACCTCGCGGGTGATGCGCTCCAGCTCCGCCGGACTCTGCCCCGCCTGCGCCTGAATACGCAGGTCGAAGCCGGAAGCATTGCCCAGCCCCGGCAGCGTCGGCGGGGCAAAGGTCATGATGGTTGCTTCCGGCAGCGTCAGCAGCTGGCGCTGAAGGGTACCCATCACTTCATCCAGCGGCGGACGCTCACTCCAGTCCTTCAGCATGATGGAGATAAACCCGCCGTTGGAGGCGCTGGTGCCGTTGAGGATGTTAAACCCGGAGACCTGAATCACGTCTTCCACCGCCGGATGTTTAGCAATTAATTCGCGTGCCGTAGCCATCACCGCCTCGGTGCGCTCCAGCGAGGCCGCTTCCGGCAACTGAACGCTGGCGAAGAAGTAGCCCTGATCTTCCTGCGGCAGGAAACCTTTAGGCATCGACATAAAGCTGAACACCACCACAGCCGCTGCACCAGCGGTGGCCAGCAGTGCCAGCCACGGACGAAGGGTGAATATACTCACCATGCGGGAGTAGAGGCTACGCGTGGCCTCCAGCCCCCGGTTGAAGCCGCGGAAAATCGCCGCGGGCTGCGCCGGACGCGGACGCAGCAGCAGCGCACACAGCGCGGGTGTCAGCGTTAGCGCCACCAGGCTTGAGAGCGTTACGGCGGTGGAGAGCGTGACCGCAAACTGGCGGTACAGCTCGCCGACAATCCCCGGCAGCAACGCCACCGGCACGAATACCGCCAGCAGCACCAGCGTCGTCGCGATCACCGGCCCGGCAATCTGGCGCAGCGCCAGCGCGGTCGCCGCCGTCCGGCTCTGCCCTTCCGCCATCAGCGTTTCAACACTCTCCACCACCACGATGGCGTCATCCACCACCATGGTCAGCGCCAGAATAATGGCGAACAGGCTGAGCGTGTTGGCGGAATAGCCAAGCGTGTAAAGCACCGCAAAGGTTCCCACCAGCGACACCGGAATGGCAAGGGCGACAATCAGCGTGGCGCGCCAGCTCTGCAGAAACAGGGAAACGACCACCACCACCGCCAGCATCGTCAGCGCCAGAGAGACGCCAATCTCTTTAATGGTGGCAGCCACGAAGGTGGTGGTGTCGAATTTCACCTCATAAACCAGGTCGTCCGGGAAGCGCGTCGAGAGACGCTCCAGCTCTGCACGCACCGCCCCGGCAACGCGCAGGGCGTTAGCAGACGGAGTGGGGTAAATGCCGAGGTAGGCGGAGTCATGTCCGTTCAACTGCGCGCCGGAGCTGTAGCTGCGCGAGCCAAGTTCGATGGTGGCAACGTCCTGCAGGCGTACCAGTTGCCCCATCTCGCCCGCGCGGATGATGATGTTGGCAAACTCTTCTGCCTGGTTTAAGCGCCCCAGCCCGTTGATGGTCAGGGTCTGCTGCTGGCCGTTAAAGACCGGTGGTGTACCGACCTGGCCTGCCGCGCCCTGCACGTTCTGCTCGCGCAGCGCCTGCGCCACGTCATCGGTGGTGACGTTGAGCGCGTTCATGCGATCGGGCCGCAGCCAGATGCGCATGCTGTAGTCGCGCGCGCCAAACATCTGCACCTGCCCGACGCCGGGCAAACGGGACAGCGCCTCGCGCACCTGAGTGCTGGCGTAGTTGCTGACAAACAGCGGCGTGTGGGTGTTTTCCGGTGAGTAAAGACTTACCCCCATCATCAGGTTGGTGGCGCGCTTGCGCACCTGCACGCCGTTTTGCTGTGCCTCGGCCGGTAGCTGTGCCGTGGCCTGCGACACGCGGTTTTGCACGTCGATGGCGGCCAGATCCGGGTCTGTCCCGGCAGCAAACGTGATGTTCAGGCTGTAGATGCCTTCATCCGAACTGGTGGACTCCATATACAGCATGTGGTCCACGCCGTTAAGCTGGGTCTCCAGCGGCGTGGCGATGGCCTCGGCCACGTCAGCCGCGCTGGCCCCCGGCCATGACGCTGACACATTCACGACCGGCGGCGTGATCTGCGGATACTGCTCCACCGGGATCAGCTTCAGCGCGATAGCCCCCAACAGGGTAATGACCAGCGCAATCACCATCGCAAAGCGCGGGCGTTTGATGAAAAACGTCAGCATGATGGCTCCTTAATTCAGTATCTGGACGGCAGCGCCGGGCTGAACACGCTGCACGCCGTCAGCGATTGCTCGCTCACCAGGCTGTACGCCAGAGGCGATCTGGAACTGCTGCCCGATCTGTCCGGCGACCGTCAGCGGACGTTTTTCCGCCCTGCCGTCGGCGTTGACCACCCAGGCGAAGAAACCGTCGTCATTCTGCTGTACGGCAGCGGCGGGCAGCGTCATAACAGGCGTTGCGCTGGCGGGCCGCAGAAAAACATTCACATTGCCGCCGGGCAGCAGCTGATGGCGTGGATTGGCGAATTCGGCGCGCAGCATTACGCTGGCGGTGCGCGGGTCGATGCGGTTGTCCACCGACGTCAGCTCGCCGACGATGCGCTGGCCGTTGCTGTCAATTAACGCATGCCAGGCCTGCTTCATGGCGCGGAGATCGGTATGCTTGCCGACTTTAGCGGCAAAGGCGCCCTCTTCCAGCGCAAAAGCGATGCGGATCGGATCCAGCTGCACCACATCCACCAGTACGCCGCTTGCGGGGTTGACCAGGCTGCCGACGTGGAAGTTGCTGTGCCCCACGCGCCCGGCAATCGGTGATGTGATGCGCGTGTACCCCAGCGTCACGTTGCGGGTTTCCAGCCGGGCTTTCGCCTGTTCCAGCGCAGCGCGGGCAACATCGCGCTGCATACGGGCGTTATCCACATCGTGGCGGCTGATGGCGTTGTTGTTGCCCAGGCTTTCAAAACGGGAGAGCTGCTGCTGCGCCTGCCGCAGCGTCGCTTCAGCGCTTGTCACCTCGGCCTGGGCCAGACGCACGGCAGCACGCGGCTCGGCATCATCCAGTTCGAACAGCACGTCGCCTTTTTTCACATATTGCCCGTCGCGGAAGTTGATTTTGGTTATCACGCCTTCCGTGCGTGCGCGCAGCTCAACGGTGTGAATCGCCTCGATGCGGCCCGGGATCTGGCGTTCAGCAGCGTGGGTTGTTTGTTCCACGGTGGCAACGCGAACAGGAATGGCGGCGGCAAAGACAGGTGGCAGGGTGAAGGTAAACAGTGCGAACAGGAGTGGGAATTTCATGGGAGTACCTCAGGGTTGTTGCCCTCACCCCGGCCCTCTCCCACCGGGAGAGGGAGGTCAGGGTCCCCTCTCCCTGTGGGAGAGGGTTAGGGTGAGGGCAAAAGGTTATGCAGCCTTACGGAACCTGCGGGTGAGTCGCTTCTCGATTTCGACGACGAAGAACATCACGCCCGCTACCGCAAGCGTTACGAACCAGTAGCGCAGCGGCAGCGCTTCCGTCCCGAACAGCATCTGCATAAACGGCAGGTAGATGATGGCCGCCTGGAGCAGGAACAGCACGCCGGTCACCAGCCAGATCCCTTTGTTTGCCAGCAGGCCGCGGTTCAGGGAGAACCCTTCGGTGTTGCGGCAGTTGATCATGTACACCCACTGGGCGCAGACAAGCATCTGCAGCAGCACGGTGCGGATGAACTCCGCGCTGTGACCGCGCGGGGCCAGCAGGGCTTCCAGCGCAAAGGCGGCGATGGCAATCATGGTGCCCACAAAGGCCACGCGCCACACGGCATACGCGTCCATTACGTGCTGCCCGGTCTGACGCGGCGGACGGCGCATGATGTTGCGCTCGGCGGCTTCAAACGCCAGGCCGAAGGAGAGCGTGGCGGAGGTTGCCATGTTCATCCACAGAATCAGTACCGGCGTGAGCGGAATGATGTTCCCCGCCAGCAGCGCAATCACAATCAGCAGCCCCTGCGCCAGGTTAGTTGGCATGATGAACAGAATGGTTTTCTTCAGGTTGTCGTAGACACGACGCCCCTCTTTTACCGCGCTGGCAATGGTGGCGAAGTTATCGTCCGTCAGGACCATGTCCGCCGCCTCTTTGGTCACTTCCGTGCCTTTGATGCCCATCGCAATACCCACGTCCGCCTGACGCAGCGCCGGGGCATCGTTCACGCCGTCGCCGGTCATGCCGACGATTTCGCCTTTGTCCTGCAGCGCTTTCACCAGGCGCAGCTTATGCTCCGGGCTGGTACGGGCGAAGATGTCATACTTCACCGCCGCGTCCGCCAGCTCGGTGTCATCCATCTTCTCCAGCTGGTAGCCGGTCATCGCCTGCTCGCTGTTGGTGATCCCCAGCATCTGGCCAATGCTCATTGCCGTCTGCGGGTGATCGCCGGTGATCATCTTCACGCGGATCCCCGCCTGCTGGCAGGCGTTAATGGCGTCAATGGCTTCCGGGCGCGGTGGATCCATCATCCCGGCGATACCTAGGAAGATCAGACCGTGGCTGAGATCGTCATGCGTCAGCGCCTGCTCGCCGTTTGCCGGTTTGAACGCCGCGGCCACCATACGCAGCCCCTGGCGCGCATAGCGCTCCATCTCGCTTTCCCAGTACGCGCGGTCAAACGCCTGCGCACCGTTGCGGGTCTGCTGCTGTGCGCAGAGGGCGAAAATCACATCCGGCGCGCCGGTGATCAGGATCTGCTCCTCACTGCCAATCTGGTAGTGGGTGCTCATGTACTTGTACTGCGAGTCGAACGGGATTTTGTTAATCAGCGTGGTCATCACCGGCGCGAGGTGGGCTTTCGCCGCCAGCACCTTCAGCGCGCCTTCGGTCGGCCCACCGGTGATGCCCCACAGGCCGCGCTCGTCCTGAATCAGCTGGCTGTCGTTGCACAGGTCGATGGTGCGCAGGTACTGCTCCAGCACGGTGTCCGGCTGGATCTGCATCGGCTCGTCGCTGCCTTCCAGGTAAATGTTGCCCACCGGCTCGTAGCTGTTGCCGTCCACGCGGTAGCAGGCGTCAGCGGTGATGATGGCCTTCACCGTCATTTCGTTCATGGTCAGGGTGCCGGTTTTATCCGAGCAGACCACGGTCATCGCCCCCAGGGTTTCAACCGTTGGCAGCTTGCGGATAATCGCCCGCTTGCGCGCCATCGCCTGTACACCCAGCGAGAGGATAATGGAGATAATCGCCGGCAGACCTTCCGGTACGGACGCCACCGCCAGGCTAATCAGCGAGAGCAGCAGCTCGCCCATTGGGATCTCGCGGAACACCAGGCTGAAGATAAACAGCGCCGCCATCATCGCCAGAATAATGGCGAAGATAGCCTTGCCCAGCTTGTCCATCTGTACCAGCAGCGGCGTGCGGTGTTTTTCAATCCCGTCCATCATCTGGTTGATGTGGCCAAGCTCGGTCTCCTGCCCGGTGGCAATCACCACGCCGATCCCCCCACCCGCACTCACGGTGGTGCCCGAAAAGACCAGGTTAGTGCGATCGCCCAGCGGCAGTTCACCGGTCAGCGGGTTGGTGTGTTTATCTACCACCGTTGATTCGCCGGTGAGAATCGCCTCTTCCACGCGTAAATTATGTGCTTCGATTAAGCGCATATCTGCGGGAATACGATCCCCCGCACGTAAAACAATAATATCGCCCGGAACTATTTCAGTTGTGGGTATTGTTTCATGGTTGCCATCGCGAATAACACGCGCCTCGCTGGAGAGCATATTACGAATACTCTTCAACGATTTTTCCGCGTTGCTTTCCTGAATATGACCAATTAACGCATTGATCACCGCCACGCCTATAATAACCAGCGTATCAACCCAGTGGCCCATTATTGCCGTTAATACGGCTGCGGCCAGCAGGACATAAATCAGAACATCATTAAAATGGGCTAAAAAACGCAGCCAGGCGGGTTTACCTTTTTTCTCCGGCAGCGCATTCGGGCCATGTTTTTGCAAACGCGCCTGCGCCTCTGCACGCTCCAGACCCCTGGCCTGGCTCTGGGTGTGCGCAAGCACCTGCTCTACGGTCTGCTGGTATGCCAGCCCGCCGGAAGGCAGCACGTTCGGGGACAATTTTTTTTCGGTCATCGTATTTTTCCTTCAATATCCGGTGAACTGAAGCCTGAATTCCTTTCGGGCTAAAATAAATTCATTTTAAAGTCTTGCGAGTAAAATTGATCTACCGCAATATAATGACTTCTCGGTTATTCAAAACTGCATAAAACTATTTCGATGAGCCAATTTTTACAAAATATTTCTAAACCAACTTTAAACGAGGAGGAACCATGTTTGGTATTTATCGCGGACGCCGTCTGGCGTTATACATTATCGCAGCCATTGTTATTGCAACGTTAATTGGATATAGCACCTATTCCTTTGTAAAATTATTTTCGTAATGCAGACATTAATTGACATAACGCGATATTCTTTTAATCGCGCGTGAGGATTTATTTTTATTTTACGAATAAGAAGCTGATAAGCGGTGATTATTTCAGTGAAACCGGGTGGGTGGGTTTATATTGCTTTACGTTCCGGGATGCCGGACAATGACATTTTTAACTGACGATTAACATTACGATGAAACACCCGTTAGAATCGCTGCTCACTGCGGGCGGCATTTTATTGCTGGCCCTGCTTTCGTGCCTGCTGCTACCGGCACCCTCTCTCGGGCTGGTGCTGGCGCAGAAGCTGGTTCAGACCTTCCACATGGTCGACCTTAACCAGCTCTACACCATTCTGTTCTGCGTGTGGTTCTTACTGCTCGGCGCCATCGAATTCTTCGTGCTGCGTTTCGTCTGGCGCCGCTGGTTTTCACTGGCGTCGTAAGCGTGATGCAGGCCCGGTCAGCGAAACCGCCACCGGGTAAAACAGCTCAGTGTGCCCTGCTGTGGTTCTCTTTACGATACGCCCCAGGCGGCTGGTTGAACGTGCGGGTGAAGATGCGGGTGAAGGTCTGCTGCGAGTCAAACCCGTAACGCAGGCAGATGTCGTACACCCGGGCGTCTGATTCGCGCAGATCCCGCGCCGCCAGCAGCAGCTTGCGTTCACGAATATAGCGCCCCAGACTCTCCCCTTTGTATTGCATAAACAGCCGCTGCAGGTGCCATTTCGAGTAACCCGCATGGCGGGCAATATCTTCGATACGTAATGGCTGGTGCAGGTTATCGTCGATCCACTCGACGATAGTGTCGATGACTTGAGCGGAAATGGTCATACTGCTCTCCCCTTCAGCTTCCTGATTGATCATTATTCCCACCACTCACGAAATGTTTGCGTGGGATCACTCACCCGGACAGGCTCGCCCAGCGCGGGTGTCAACAGCCGATAATTTTTGTCCTTGCTGGCTTTTGCCAGTTGGATCAGCGGATCGTTCCAGGTATGTTTCGCCAGCACGAAGCGCCCGTTATGTCCCGGCACCACGGCTTTCGCGTTCAGATCCACCGAGGCCTGCGCCGTCTCTTCCGGCAGCATATGGATGTACTTCCAGTCCTGGTCGTACTGACCGTTTTCCATAATGGCTAAATCCACTTCGCCAAACTGCTCGCTGATGGCCTTAAAATGCGGCCCGTAACCTGAATCGCCGCTGTAATAAATCTTCTGTTCGGGCGTAACGAACATGAAACTGCCCCACAGGGTTTGATTGCGCTTGATGCCGCGCCCGGAGAAGTGACGCGCGGGCAGCACATGCACCGTCAGCGCCTCGCTGATGCGCACCGACTGGTTCCAGTCGCGCTCTTCAATAATCTCCGGCTTCATTCCCCAGTAACGCAGGTGCGATCCCACGCCCAGCGGGGTGACCACGCGTTTCACCTTTGGCAGCAGCGCCGTGATGGTGGCGTAATCCAGGTGATCGTAGTGATCGTGCGAAATGATCAGCAGATCGATCTCCGGCATGCTGCTCGCCTGCCAGGGATACTCCCCGGCGAAGGCTTTGTTGAGGAATGAAAACGGCGCGGCGTAATTCCCGAGAACGGGGTCGATAAGGATCCGTTTCCCCGCCAGCTGCATATACCAGGAGGAGTGACCGAGCCACACCAGCGTTTCCTGCTCCCGCGGCAGGCTCGCGAGATCGGTTTTCACCAGCGGCAGCGGCTGTGCAGGACGGGCGTTTTCAGTCTTTTTGGTCAGGAACTCCCACATCGCCACCAGCATATTTTTGTCGCCGTTATAGCCTGGCGTGGGCAACGTATTGTGGAATTCGCCGTCGCGATACTGCGGCGAGGCTTCCACTTCCGTGAGCTGCGCACCCTGCGGTGGCTGGCCAAATCCGGCATTCAGAACAAACGGTAAACTCGCGGCTGAAGCAATAATCATGACGAACACCACGCAGATGAAGAGGGACTTTTTCATATCCTGACCCGAAAACGCGCCCCATCCGATGGTTTGCGCGGGCTGAACTTGATTATGAGTGAGTAAGCACTCATTATAGATATGATGATAAAGTCGTCAAGACGTTTTCGATCTTTGACATTCCGCGTTGCAGCGGGTCAAAGCACGTGTTTCAATCAGGGTTTTTACAATTGACAGGAGGAAAAATTTAGTGGCACGTCCGAAGAGTGAAGATAAAAAACAGGCCTTACTGGACGCCGCAACCGCGGCATTTGCGCAGTCAGGTATTGCCGCCTCAACGGCGTTAATTGCCCGTAAAGCGGGCGTCGCCGAAGGTACCCTGTTCCGCTACTTTGCTACCAAAGACGATCTGCTGAATGCCCTCTACCTGCACCTCAAGCAGGACCTCTGTCAGTCAATGCTCTCTAATCTGGATCGCAGCCTTACCACACCGAAAGAGCATACGCGAAACATCTGGAACAGCTATGTGGAGTGGGGGATTCGTAACCCCGTGGCGCATGCGGCAATCCGCCAGATAGGCGTGAGTGAAAAGCTGAGCGCCGAAACGGAACTGGCAGTGAAAGAGATGTTCCCGGAGCTGCATGAACTCTGCCGCCGCTCGGTGCGTC
Organism: Enterobacter sp. T1-1; assembly: GCF_000710795.1. Taxonomy (NCBI): domain Bacteria; kingdom Pseudomonadati; phylum Pseudomonadota; class Gammaproteobacteria; order Enterobacterales; family Enterobacteriaceae; genus Enterobacter; species Enterobacter sp. T1-1. Next base: position 15,782 of record NZ_JALW01000021.1, read on the forward strand.
AGGTATTTATGTCCGATGAGTTTAAAACCTTTGGCGATGCGCTTTTCTTATCGCTTGCCGAATCCACAATGGAATTTGCCACCCGCGATCCTTCTCGCGCCGTCGATTTTAAAGCGCTCGGGTTTGAGGTTATGTGGCGCGGGCTTGCCCAGGAAGAGAGCGATGGACAGTAAATCCCTGCAGGAGCACGCCAAACGCGTGGCGCTGGAGCTGCCTTTCACCGAACACTGCTGGCCGTTTGGGCCGGAATACGATGTGTTTAAGATAGGCGGAAAAATTTTTATGCTGATGGGCACCGTACATGGACGGCCCCACGTCAGCCTGAAGTCAGACCCGGAAAAATCGCTGTTAAACCAGCAGATTTATTGTGGAGTGGAACCGGGCTATCACCTCAATAAAAAACACTGGATTTCCCTCTACGGTACCGACGACGTTACGCCAGAGCTGGTGACCGATCTCATCAATGACTCGTGGAATCTGGTGGTGGATAAGCTGCCGAAAAAAGACCAGAAGTGGATCAGACCGGTTTGATTGTTCGTCTGGGACGAACAGTATAAGCGCTCGAATCGCACTTATCTTTTTCCGCGTCTCGCTGTAATCTGCTCTCCTTTCGCGCCCGCGTGCGGGCGAATTTCATTACCAGGAGTTGTTATGGATATTATTTCTGTCGCCCTGAAACGCCACTCCACCAAGGCGTTCGACCCCGCTAAAAAACTGACCGCAGACGAAGCGGAAAAGATCAAAACCCTGCTGCAATACAGCCCGTCCAGCACCAACTCTCAGCCGTGGCACTTCATTGTCGCCAGCACTGAGGAAGGTAAAGCTCGCGTGGCGAAATCTGCCGCAGGCACTTACGTCTTCAACGAGCGCAAAATGCTGGACGCTTCTCACGTGGTGGTGTTCTGCGCAAAAACCGCGATGGATGATGCCTGGCTGGAACGCGTGGTGGATCAGGAAGAGGCCGATGGCCGTTTCAACACGCCAGAAGCCAAAGCGGCGAACCATAAAGGTCGTACCTACTTCGCTGACATGCACCGTGTGGATCTGAAAGATGACGACCAGTGGATGGCGAAACAGGTTTATCTGAACGTGGGTAACTTCCTGCTGGGCGTGGCTGCACTGGGCCTGGATGCGGTACCGATTGAAGGTTTCGACGCCGCGATCCTCGACGAAGAGTTCGGCCTGAAAGAGAAAGGTTTCACCAGCCTGGTGGTGGTGCCGGTTGGGCATCACAGCGTGGAAGATTTCAACGCCACGCTGCCAAAATCTCGCCTGCCGCTGAGCACGATTGTGACTGAGTGCTAATACATACGGGCCGCTCGCAGCGGCCCTTTACGCCTTACTGATCACCAATCTTCGGTGCGGATGAACGTCACGATCGTACCCCCACGCAAAGGCGATCCAGCGCTCTTCCAGTTCCGCGTATGAACTTACTGGCGTGAGTCTCCACTCTTCTCCTTCCGTGCCGTCCGCCACGCTAATGCGATAATTCATGGTAAATGCCCAGTCGATCATGCGTAACCAGAACCGTTGACCGTCTCCGGTTTGCTCGCTGTCTGACACTACAATGTCGTATTCGCTTAGCACCCACTGAAAAAACAATTGTGGTAATCCGCTTATCACGCGTTGATGGACAGCGCGGGGCGTACGCCAGACCATAACTTGCGTTGCGGCACCGTGAGGAAAGGTGATCTCTTTATGGAACGCCAGCTTCACGGCATATGCCGTATAAGGTTTGCCGTCGTCGGTAGTGACGAGACGGTATTCATCGCTATAACGCGATTTCAGGAGCCGGTATCCTGCAGGTAGCAAATACCCCGGCAACTGAAAATCCACCGTGCCCCGCGCCAGGAATGCTTCTGTATGTTCGACATTTCGGGAGATAAGCCCGAGTTTTTGACTAAAATCTGCTGACTCAATCATCAGTGGCGACATCGGTGGTTTCTCATCGCGTAAGTATAGTCCACTTTACAACGCATCTAAATGACGCAGATTCAACAGGTTGAACAATGATTAATACAACGTGATCTGCGGATGCTTTACCCCACACACCAGCGCATAACGCGTTAAGGTATCCAGACTGGCACGTGTGATATTTGCTTCCATTCGTGAAACCGTTGGCGCGCTAACCCCCATCCTCTCTGCCACCTGCGCACGCGTCAGTCCGGCCTGGTTTCGCCATTGCGCCAGCATGTCACGCAGACGCGCTTTACGCTCTTCCGCATCAAAAGATGCCTGTACCTCTGAATCACTTAATAACTCAGCTCTTAATTCGTCCCAGTTAATAATCTTCTTGCTCATCCAACATCTCCTGTTGTCTCTTCAGTGCCAGACGGATTTCAGCGGAGGGGGTTTTTTGCGTCTTCTTAATAAAGACCCGCAACAGAAAAATGGTCTTCTCCCGTTGATAGACATAAATTCCGCGACTATGGAGCAGCCCAACTGTTCTTATTTCAAACAAGCCATGTGGCAACGGCTTGCTATCAGGCTCCCTCAATGCGGTTGGATGAGTACGCAATTTATCTAGCTGGCGAATCAACTTCGCCTGTACCACCGCAGGCAATGCGAGGATCTCCTCCCGAACCGCATGATGAACGATAAGTCTGAACATGGTTATTCATCCCTGACGATATTAACATATAAGGCAATTTGCATTAAAGGCTAATTTCACCTTTCGTGATTTACCTTACACGTTTGCGCCAGGATCAACCGAGTCCACGTCGATTCCCTGAATCCTTCTCGCAAAAAACTTACCTGGCCGGGTTACCCGCGTGCCAGATTCGTTCTGCATAGCGCCCAATCACCGCCAGCGACGCCGCGAGGAGCAGGAAGAACACCACTTTGTTCATGCCGTCCCAGAAGTATTCGAAATAGCGGGTGTAGAGGTTAATGCCGAGGAAGGTCAGACCAAAACCGCGCAGCATGCCGTCGTCGGTTTTAAGGCTGAAGTAAATGCAGAGCACCGCCGCCACGGCGAACAGCAGCGCCCACGGCAGCAGCAAAGCCTGCGTAACGCCATACCAGTTATCGATATCGTAGTTGCCGAAAATCGACATGATCCACAGGGCGACAAACAGATACGTGAGCCCCATCGCTTTGCTGGTCGTGTATAGATGGCGCGCCTGCAGCCTTCCGCGCAACAGCCAGCACAGTGCCAGCAGCGCACCGCCGAAGAAGATAAAGCGTACCGGGTAGTTCATTCCCAGCCAGTAGGCGCCCCAGCCGGACATATAGCCCGTCTCCGCGCCAAACCAGTTACCGAGTGAGAGCAGGAAAAACAGCCACACCAGGCCAGAGCGACCAAAGAAGCCCACCAGCCCGTAAACCGCACATCCCGCCAGGAACAGCGGTGCGATATGGCCGCTGCCGTTATCCAGACGCTCCCCGAGTTGCCAGAGCGCGATGGCGGTAAAGAGCACGCCGAGAAAAAGCATGGCTTCAGTGCTGTAATGCCACTGGGTTTCACGCCGCTGTCGGCTGAAGCCCCACAGATAAAACAGCACGGCAACCAGCGCAGGTAGCCCGATGCGGGCGATGGAGGAGAAAGAGAAGAATGCGATAATGCGCGCCATCAGTTCACTGTCGGAGAACAGGCTGCCAATAGCGATGATCACGCAGGCCAGCGCCGTCCAGAAGGCATAGCGGCTGAGCCGCTGCCAGTCCATGGTGACGCGTGTCAAGGTGCCCGCCAGACGCTGATGCTCGTCAGCGCTTAATGTGCCTTCCTGCTGCCACTCGTTGAGCGCGCGGCGCAAAAGCCGCTCCTGTTTTCGGGTTACCTTCATTTTGCCTGCTCCGCCAGCCATTCCATCGCCCTCTCCCCCGCGTCATCCACCGGCAGATAGACCAGCAGCCGCGATCCATTACGCGGTGCAGAGTACCAGTACATCTGCTGCAGGGTAAACTCGCCCAGCTCAGGATGGGTAAACAGCTTGAGCTGGTTCTCCACTCCGCGCACGTCGTTGCGCTGATGCCACAGGGTTTTAAATTCTTCAGACACCGCAAAGAAACGCGCCAGTTTCGCTTCCCACAGCGGATCGCCCCGGTGCTCGGCCATCGCCGCGCGGAAATAGGAGACAAAGATCGGCAGCACGTCGTCACGCTTGCCAAGCCGCGCACGCCATGCGGGATGGGTGAGGAAAAGATAAATACAGTTGCGATCTTCCGGCGGGATCGCATTGAAATCGACGCCCATTAAGTGCCCGAAGCTGTCGTTCCACGCCACGATATCGAAGTTGGGTTTCTGGATGCTGGCGGGTTTCGGCATGAGGGTATCAAGCAGGCGACGCGTGCCCTCGCTAATCCCCTCGCAGCCCGTCGCCTGTGGCGCTTCACCCGGCGGCAATCCGGCCAGCACAAAAAGGTGGCGCGTCTCGGTCGGGGTGCATTGCAGCGCTTTTGCCACTGCCGCCATCACGGTGCTGGAGGGATTAACATCTCTGCCCTGCTCCAGCCACGTGTACCAGGTCACGCCCACGTCAGCCAGCAAAGCCACCTCTTCACGGCGCAGCCCCGGCGTGCGGCGGCGGCCGCTGCGCGGCAATCCAAGACGCTGTGGATCAAGGCTCTCACGCCGGGCGCGTAAAAATGCCCCCAGCTGTTTTCGCGTGTCGTCCTTGAGTGAGACAACAGGTTCAGACATCAGCGCCATAACTCCCCCTGCATGGTAGTGCCAGTACCAGTATAAGCAAGAACTGGTACCCGTTTATCAGATCGTTGATGCTACGACCATCTGTTGAATGACGCAATGGAGTTACCATGAATACGTCAGTTGTTTCACCGGGTCGCGCAGGCCTGATATTGCTGTTAACCGGCCAGATGCTGCCGCTGATTGATACCTCGATCACCAACGTAGCGCTGGACGCTATCACCCACTCCTTGCACGCCACCGCCACCGAACTGGAGCTGATTGTCGCGCTCTACGGCGTGGCCTTCGCCGTCTGCCTTGCCCTTGGCAGCAAGCTCGGGGATAACCTCGGGCGCCGTCGTCTGTTTATGTGGGGCGTGGCAAGTTTTGGCCTGGCGTCGCTGCTGTGTGGAATGGCGGGAACCATTGAGCAACTGCTTGCCGCGCGCATCATTCAGGGCGCAGGAGCGGCGCTGATCGTGCCGCAAATCCTCGCCACGCTGCACGTGACGCTAAAAGGCACGGCCCATGCGAAAGCGATCAGCCTGTTTGGCGGTATCGGCGGCATTGCGTTTATCGTCGGGCAGATGGGCGGCGGCTGGCTGGTGTCGGCAGATATCGCCGGGCTGGGCTGGCGTAACGCCTTCTTTATCAACGTGCCCATCTGTCTGGTGGTTCTGGGGCTGAGTCGTCGCTATGTGCCGGAAACCCGTCGCGAAACCCCGTCGCGCATTGACTGGACGGGCACCGTCCTGCTGGCCGTCATTCTCTGCTGCTTGCTGTTTCCGATGGCCCTCGGCCCGCAGTGGCACTGGTCCTGGCCGCTGAAGGCCGCACTGATGGCGATTATCCCGCTGGGGTATCTGATGGTCTTAAATGCCCGTAAAAAAGAGCGTGAGGATGCCCATCCGCTGATCCCGCCGCGTCTGATGCAGCTTCGCAGCATCCGCTTTGGCGTGCTGATTGCGCTGCTCTTTTTCAGCGTCTGGTCCGGGTTTATGTTCTGTATGGCGCTGACCATGCAAACCGGTCTGGGGATGGCGCCGTGGCAGTCGGGGAACAGTTTTATCGCCCTGGGGGTGACCTACTTTATATCGGCATGGTTTGCCCCGCGTCTGATTGCCCGCTACAGCACCAGCTCGATTCTGCTGACCGGGCTGGCGATTCAGATTATCGGCCTGCTGGCGCTGATTGCCACCTTCCGTCTCTGGGGCATGGACAACACGGCGCTGACGCTGGCACCGGCAACCGGGCTGGTTGGCTATGGGCAGGCGCTGATCGTCAACAGCTTCTACCGCATCGGGATGCGCGACATTCAGCCTGACGATGCCGGGGCGGCCAGCGCGATTTTAAGTACACTGCAGCAGGCCGCCCTGGGGCTTGGCCCGGCGATTTTTGGTGCGATCCTGCTGCACGCGCTGCAAAATCACCACGGCGATTACACCCAGGCGATTAACGTCTTCCTCGCCGTGGAAACCGGCATGATGATCGTGCTGGGGCTGGCAACGTTACGTATGCGCCATCGTCTGTGCCTGCCTGTGGTGAAAACCTGCCACGCCACCAAATAAGCCGCGAATTTGCATAATAGATCCGCAGCCGCCATTATGGGGCTGCATCAATACAGGAGACGTTATGCAGGAATTAATTGCTCAGGTTGAAGAGTTAGGGATTGAAATTAATCACACCACCTCGTTAGTGATTATCTTTGGTATTATTTTTCTTACCGCCATCATTGTTCATTTTATTCTGCACAAAGTGGTGCTCCGCGCTTTTGAGAAACGCGCGCAGGCCAGCAGCCATTTGTGGTTGCAGATCATTACTCAGAACAAATTATTTCACCGCCTGGCGTTTACCCTTCAGGGGATAATCGTCAACGTTCAGGCGGTACTGTGGCTGCAAAAAGGCAGCGAAGCCGCGGAAATGCTCACCACCTGCGCGAAGCTGTGGGTGATGGTGTATGCCCTGCTCTCTTTCTTCTCGCTGCTGGACGTGATTTTTAATCTGTCGCAGAAAATGGCGACCGCCTCACAGCTGCCGCTGAAGGGGATCTTCCAGGGGATCAAGCTGGTGAGCGCCATTCTGGTGGGGATCTTAATCATCTCCCTGCTGATCGGCCAGTCACCCGCCATTCTGATAAGCGGCCTGGGGGCCATGGCGGCGGTGTTAATGTTGGTGTTTAAAGACCCCATTCTGGGGCTGGTCGCCGGTATTCAGCTCTCCGCTAACGATATGCTCAAGCTCGGCGACTGGCTGGAGATGCCGAAATACGGCGCTAACGGCACGGTGACGGACATTGGTCTCACCACGGTTAAAGTCCGCAACTTCGATAACACCATCACCACCATTCCGACGTGGGCGCTGGTCTCCGACGCGTTCATCAACTGGAGCGGCATGTCTGCCTCCGGCGGGCGACGCATCAAGCGCAGCCTGAATATCGACACCACCAGCATTCACTTCCTCGACGAGCAGGAGCAGCAGAAGCTGATTCAGGCGAAACTGCTGAAGCCTTATCTGGCCGCGCGTCATGAGGAAATAAACCTGTGGAATCAGCAAAACGGTGAAGGGGAATCGGTATTAAACCTGCGCAAGATGACCAATATCGGCACCTTCCGCGCCTATCTGAATGAATATCTGCGTAACCACCCGCGTATTCGTAAAGATATGACGCTGATGGTGCGCCAGCTGGCGCCTGACGCAAATGGTCTGCCGATTGAAATATATGCCTTCACCAACACGGTGGTCTGGGCGGAATATGAAGAGATTCAGGCTGACATCTTCGACCATATTTTTGCCGTGGTGGATGAATTTGGTCTGCGTATTCATCAGTCCCCCACCGGGAACGATATTCGATCCCTGGCGGGCGGCATCGCACAATAATCAGGTACTGGCGCGGGAAATAAAGCGCCAGTCCAGCATCACCCTCTCCGTGGGCGCATCCGGGTTGTCGATTTTATTCAACAGCAGATCGACTGCCTTGCGCCCGATATCCCGCGAAGGCTGTTCAATGGTGGTCAGCGAGATCATCTCCGCCAGCTCCGTACCGTCAAACCCTACCACCGCGATATCCTCCGGCACGCGCAGCCCCGCCTGCTGTATGGCCCGCAGCGCCCCTGCCGCAAGGGTATCGGACACGGCAAATACCGCGTCCGGCGGGTTGTCCTTCAGCAGATTTTGCATCGCCGCCATGCCCGCGCTGGAGCTGAGATCGCGGGCATATTCCACCGCCTGATAATCCAGATCCCGCAGGTGGAGCACGCTTTTGTAGCCGCGTTCGCGCAGGCGGGCATATTTGTAGCTGAGATCGTGATTGATCATCGCGATACGTTTGCGTCCGCCGTCGACAAGCTGGCTGATGGCATGTTGTGACGCGTCCACATCATTGATGCCCACGCAGGAGACCGTTCCGGCATCGGCGTATTCGGCGCACTGCACCCACGGCGCGGAGCCGATCAGGGCAGCAAGTTCAGGCAATTTTGAGAAGGCATCCATGGTGATAATGCCGTCGACGATTTTGCCCGACAGCAGGCTTAACCCCGAGCGGGAGCGTTCGATATCAGACCCGGAATTGCACAGCAAAATACGGTAGCCGTTCTTCTCGGCTTCCTCTTCAATGCCCTTCACCACTTCGGCACAGAACGGGTTGGCGATATTCGAGACCATCACCAGGATCATATAGCTGCGCGCGGTGCGTAGCTGGCGTGCCAGCAGGTTGGGCTGGTAATTGCTCTCTTTAATGGCCTGCAGGACGCGCTCGCGGTTTTTCGCCTTCACGGTATCGCTGTTGTTAAGCACGCGCGAGACCGTTGCCACGGACACTCCGGCAAGCTGAGCGATTTTCTGAATTGACATAGCGACGGCACTTCCTGCGGTTAACGTTTTATGCAGGCTACCATAAATTCGTTGCCCGGCGAACCGGGCAACGCGTTACGCTTGCACACGAACCCAGCGCTGCTGCTGATGGCTTTTCACAATGGCATCAATGATATACATCACGTTCGCCCCGTCGTGGAACGTCGCAAACTCGGGCCGTTCGGGCATCACGCCGGCCTGCACGGCACGGTAAAACTGCGCCATCATGTTTTTAAACGCATCGGGCCAGCCTTCGATGTGTCCGCCGGGGAAGTGAGCGCTGTCGGCCACATCGCGGTTCATCAGACCCGGATCGTCACTGAGCGTCTGATTGGCCTGCGCGCGGTGGCCAATCCACAGCTGTTGCGGCACCTCCTGATCCCATGCCACCGACCGTTCGCTGCCGTTGATTTCAAACGTCAGACGGTTTTTGCGCCCGGCGCTCACCTGCGAAACGCTAAAGCAGCCTTTGCTGCCGTCGTCAAAGCGGAACAGGACTGAGCCAACGTCTTCGGTGGTGACCCGCTTGTCTTCATACTGCGCGTTTTCGTCATGAGTGAAGGTGTGATTGCCTGCCACGTTTGCCTTGCGCGTCGGCCAGACGATGGATAAATCGGCCATCACTTCGATGATGCGCCGCCCGGTAACAAACTGCACCGTGTCGCACCAGTGCGAGCCGATATCCGCCACCGCGCGCGACGCACCGCCCAGGGCCGCATCCACCCGCCAGTTGTAGTCCGTTTCCAGCAGCATCCAGTCCTGCAAATAGCTGCCGTGCGCGGCGAAGATCCGCCCGATGCTACCCGCCCTCATCATGCTTGCGGCCTGGCGCACCATGGCAAACTGGCGATAGACAAAGCTGACGCCGTGGACCACCCCTGCCTGCTCCGCCAGCGCTACCAGCTCACGCGCTTCGTCCGGGGTCATGCACAGCGGCTTCTCGGAGAATACGTGCTTTCCCGCGCGCAGGATCTGGCGGTTAATCTCCGCGTGCAGATGGTTTGGCGTGCAGTTGTGCACCACGTGTAAATCCGGATGTGCAAGCAACGCTTCCACGCTGTCGAAGGCGTGCGGCACGTTAAGCTGACGCGCTTTAGCCTGCGCCTCGGCAAACGTACCGTCGCAGAGCGCCACCACCTGCACAAACCCGAGACGCCGAAGCGCCTCGATATGCGCCGGGCCGATAAACCCGCTGCCGATAATGCCGACGTTAATCATCGTTACCCCCTGCGGCAAAATCATCAAACGCGCGCCCGGAGACCGGAATGATGTGGCGGCGGATAAACTCGCTGCCTTCCCTCGCGCCGGTATCACCATCCTTCAGGCAGCACTCCCACTCCAGCACCGCCCAGCCGTCATAGTCGTACTGGGTCAGCTTGCTGAAAATGCCCTTAAAGTCGATCTGCCCGTCCCCCAGTGAGCGGAACCGCCCGGCCCGGTTGAGCCACGGCTGGTAGCCACCGTACACGCCGCTGCGCCCGTTAGGGCGAAACTCGGCATCCTTCACGTGAAACGCTTTAATACGCGCATGGTAGATGTCGATAAAGGTCAGGTAGTCCATTTGCTGGAGCAGCATATGGCTTGGGTCGTAGAGAATGTTGCAGCGCGGGTGGTTATCAACAAGCGCCAGAAAACGCTCAAAGGTCACTCCATCGTGCAGATCTTCCCCCGGGTGGAGCTCAAAGCAGACGTCCACCCCCTGCTCGTCGAAGGTATCCAGTATTGGCCGCCAGCGGTTTGCCAGCTCTTCGAACGCTTCCTGAAAACGCTGTTCGTTATGCGGCGGCCACGGGTAGAAAAACGGCCAGGCCAGCGAGCCGGAGAAGGTGGCGTGCGCTTTCAGGCCTAATCTCGCCGAGGCCACGGCGGCCTGTTTCAGTTTTTCTGTGGCCCACGCCTGCCGGGCGGCCTCATTGCCGCGTACGGCTGCAGGGGCGAAGTGGTCAAACGCGTCACTGTACACCGGGTTTACCGCCACAAGCTGGCCTTCCAGATGGGTCGACAGCTCGCTGATCACCAGCCCGTGCTCCGCCAGCGTGCCGGTGATGTCATCACAATAGGTCTGGCTTTCAGCCGCTTTCTGCACATCAAAAATAGCCGGATGGTTACAGGGGATCTGCACCGCCTTATAGCCCATCGCTGCCGCCCAGCCCGCCAGCCCGTCGAGCGTGTTGAACGGTGCATTCACACCAATAAACTGCGACAGAAAAATACCCGGTCCCTTAATCGTTCTCATACCACCTCCAGAACATTACGCCTTGTCATCGTCATACTTAAACGTGAGAAGGAAAATCAGCGCGATCGCCGCGGCAGCCACCGCCGGGATCCACCAGAACGTGACCCACGCCTGCGGAACGGCCTGCCCGGCCACCAGGCGGTTATAGAGCGCGCCGGATATCTGCGAGCCAAGCAGCATGCCGATGCCGTAGGTGAACATCACGATCATGCTCTGCGCCTGACCTTTGACCTTTTCGCCTGCGACCCGGTCGGTATAGATAAAGCCGACGACAAAGAAGAAATCGTAGCAGACGCCGTGCAACAGAATGCCGAGATAGAGCAGGATGCGCCCCTCTTCACTCACGCCCAGCGCAAACATGGCGTAGCGCACAAACCACGCCAGCATGCCGATCAGCAACATGATTTTCACGCCCAGGCGGCGGAACAGCAGCGGAATGACCAGCATGAAGAAGATCTCAGACATCTGCCCGAACGACATGGCGGTACTGACATCCGCAATACCCGCATCCGCCAGATACGAGGCGGTGTAGGCGTAGTAGGTCCCCAGCGGGACGGAGATCAGCATCGCGCAGACGGAAAAGACGAAAAAGTGGCGGGTTTTAAGCAGCGCAAAGGCATCCGCGCAGAAGAGATCGCGAACCTGCACCGGCAGCCCTTTCGCGGGAGCAGGCGTGTGCGGTAACGTCAGGCTGTAGAGAGCCAGCAGCACGGAGCTGACTGCCGCCACCTGGAAGATGGTGACGCTTGCCGCCACGCCGGTGACGCCGATGAAAATGCCCGCCACAATCCAGCCGATAGTGCCGAACACGCGCACCACCGGGAAGGTTTTATCCACGTTCGCCAGGCTGTGAAAGGCGATATTGTTGGTCAGCGCCAGCGTCGGCATATAGCAGAGCGTATAACCAAACAGCAGGCCGATCAGCAGCGCACCGTTTTCAGCAATCAGCGCGCCCGGCACGAACCAGAGGATTGCTGCCCCGGCCAGATGCATCACCGCCATCACCTTTTGCGAAGCGAAGAAGCGATCCACCAGCATGCCGAGCACAAACGGCGACAGAATAGAGGCGATAGGCCCGGCGGAGAACGCATCGCCAATCAGCAACGACATGTTGTGCTGGGTCATCACCAGACCCAGCGTGACCGACCAGCTTCCCCAGATAAAAAACTGCAGAAACATCATCAGCGACAGACGCGGCACCAGCAGCCGGTGCGGTGCTATCGCTTTTCCACTACTTTCAGTTGTTGACACCATGATAAGCCTCACCCTCAAAAGTAATCGATTACAAAACAGCTCAAACAAAAAAGTAATCGATTACAAAATAAAGATCCTGTGGATCGTAGAAGATTTGGGAGGGGGGTCACGATAAAGAGGCTTGCCTGATAAACAGATGTGTTCTGATTGGAATTATAGCCAATAGGCTATAAAATAATTAGGCGAGGAAGCTACAGGAGAAACGATGTGGAACGTCGAGACAACAGACAGATTTGACGAATGGTTCTTTGAACAAACAACAGCGTTAAAAGAAGATGTGCTGGCAGCAATGCATATTCTTTCTGAGTTTGGTCCGCAACTTGGGCGGCCGTTTGTAGACACCGTGAAGGATTCAGCCTTTGGGAACATGAAAGAGTTACGAATTCAGCACAGAGGAAATCCCATCAGGGCCTTTTTTGCTTTTGATCCTGACCGCAAAGCAATTGTGCTCTGTGCCGGGGACAAAACCGGTTGCAACCAAAAACGGTTTTATAAAGAGATGATAGCGCTGGCTGACGTTGAGTATCACAGACATCTGGCGAATAAGGAGGCCATATGGCAACGCTAAAAGAACTTATGGCACAACAGAGCGCGGAAAGTCAGGAGCGCATTGCGGCGAAAGTTGAAGTAATGCGCAGAATTGTTGCGCTGAACCAACTGCGGGAAGAGCTCAATATTTCGCAGACAGAACTGGCCGCGGCAATGGGGGTAAAACAACCCACGGTGGCGAAAATCGAACAGCCGGGAAACGACCCCCGACTTTCAACGCTCAAACGCTATGTGAGTGCGCTTGGAGGGGAGCTAAGCATCGATGTGACGTTACCAAACGGGAAACGGATAGCGTTTGAGATTTAATAGTGCAACATGTAGGCCCGGTAAGCGCAGCGCCACCGGGCGTGAAGGGAGATGCGGCCGGGATGCGGTCGGGTTTGGTGCGGTCTGGTGCCCTCACCCCGGCCCTCTCCCACAGGGAGAGGGGGCAAACATTAAAAACGGCAACCAGGTTGCCGTTTTGCTTTTACCTTCGTGAGAGCTTAAACGCGATAAACAGGAACACCACCCACACTGGCAGCAGCATCGCGGACAGACGCATGTCGTCGATGGTGCACATCAGCACCAGGATCATCGCCAGGAACGCGATACAGATATAGTTCCCCGCCGGATAGAGCAGCGCCTTAAACTGCGTCTCACGCCCCTTGCGGCGCATCGCGGCGCGAAAACGCAGGTGCGCCAGGCAGATCATGATCCAGTTCAGTAGCAGCGTGGCGACAACCAGCGCCATCAACAGACCAAAGGCCTGTTTCGGCAGCAGGTAGTTGATCAGCACCACCAGCGACGTAATGGCCCCGGAAAGCAGCAGAGAGTTGACCGGCACGCCGCGGCGGCTGACGCGGGTGAGGAATTTAGGCGCGTTCCCCTGCACCGAAAGGCCAAACAGCATGCGGCTGTTGGAGTAAACCCCGCTGTTATAGACCGACAGCGACGCCACCAGAATGACGAAGTTCAGCGCCGACGCCACCACGTTGCTGTTCAGATCGTGGAAAATCATCACAAACGGACTGCTGTCGGACTTCACTTCCACCCACGGATAGAGCGCCAGCAGTACCACCAGCGAGCCGATGTAGAACAGCAGAATACGGTACACCACCTGGTTAACCGCTTTTGGAATGCTTTTATGCGGATCGCGCGCTTCGGCCGCGGTGATCCCAATCAGCTCCAGCCCGCCGAACGAGAACATAATCACCGCCAGCGACAGGATCAGCCCCTTCCAGCCCGTCGCCAGGAAGCCGCCGTGCTGCCAGAGGTTGTCGAGAGTGGCACGCTCGCCGCCGTGGCCGGAGAACAGCAGCCACAGGCCAAAGCCGATCATGCCGATAATCGCCAGCACCTTGATCAGCGCGAACCAGAACTCGGTTTCACCATACAGGCGCACGTTCACAAGGTTAACGGCGTTGATGATAATAAAGAAGGCCGCAGCCCAGACCCACGTTGGCACCTCGGGCAGCCAGTACTGCATATAGATGCCTGCGGCGGTCAGTTCGGCCATTCCCACCAGCACAAACATCACCCAGTAGTTCCAGCCGGAGAGGAAGCCTGCGAACGGGCCCCAGTATTTATAGGCAAAGTGAGCGAACGAGCCTGACACCGGCTCTTCGACGACCATCTCGCCGAGCTGGCGCATGATCAGGAAGGCGATAACCCCGGCGATACCGTACCCCAGCAGGACCGCCGGGCCAGCCATCTGAATGGCGGGGCCGATACCCAGGAACAGCCCGGTACCGATCGCGCCGCCAAGGGCAATTAACTGAATATGTCGATTTTGCAAACCACGTTGCAGCGTCGGGTTTTGTTCCGACGAAGCTTCAGCGCTACCGTTGCCTGAAGCGGATGACGCGTCTTTCACGTCCTACCCCTGTCTCTTTTTTAGAAGGGGCACGTTTTAACACTTCATGCTGGTGGTAGCAAGTTTAACGCCGGGCCACTGCGTGCACCCGGCGGATAAACGTCACGAACCGATGATCCCACCGTCCGCTTTGGTGATAACCACCGTCGACGAACGCGGACGTCCGTTCGGGTTCGCGTCTGGCCAGTTGGAAACAGCACGCGGATTGGCCGGGTCGGTAATATCATCCCCGCCCTCTCCCGGATGCTGAATGTTAATAAACAGCGTGCGGTTGTCCGGCGTAAACGCAATCCCGGTGATTTCACACCCGCGTGGGCCGGTCAGGAAACGGCGATACTCATTGGTGCCCGGAATGGTAGCCACCATCTGGTTATTGCCCATCCCTTCGTACGCTTTCTTATTAATGGTGCTGGAAGAGACATCGGTCTGGATCCACAGCACGCCTAGGTGATCGAACGACAGGCCATCCGGGCTGCCGAATGCTGCCCCCTGCATGGAGCCTTTGGCCTTCGGATCGTCGCTGTCGGTACGCCCGGCCATCACCAGAATATCCCACTTAAAGCGAGCGGCGGCCGGATCGGCTCCCTCTTCGTGCCAGTGCATAATATGACCAAACACGTTGTTGGCACGCGGGTTGGCGGCATCGACCGGCGCCTTGCCCTCTTTACCGCGATCGCTGTTGTTGGTGAGCGTACAGTAGACGCTGCCGCTGGCGTGCGGATCGACCGCAATCCACTCTGGACGATCCATTTTCGTCGCCCCCACCACGTCGGCCGCCAGACGGGTTTTGATCAGCAGATCGCCCTGGCTTTCGAAACCGTTGCTTTTATCCAGGCCATTCTGCCCGAAGATCAGCGGCAGCCAGTCGCCGCTCCCCTCGTCGTTGAACCGGGCAACGTACAGCGTGCCGGACGTCAGCAGCTGCATATTGGCTTCACGCTTGGCAGGATCGTATTTTTTGTCCGAGACGAATTTATAGATGTACTCAAACTTCTGGTCGTCCCCCATATAGACCACCACGCGGTTATCGGCGGCGAGCGTGACGGCGGCGCCTTCATGCTTGAAGCGGCCCAGAGCGGTGTGCTTGCGCGGCGTGGAGGTGGGATCGTAGGGATCAATCTCCACCACCCAGCCGAAACGGTTGGGTTCGTTAGGGGTTTTATCGACGCTGAAGCGGTCATCCACCTCGTTCCAGCGGTAGGATTCATCGCTGTCGCTGATGCCGTAGCGTTTTTCCAGCGGATTAAGATCGGCTTTTTTGACAAAAATATCCGACCAGTTCTCCTCGCAGGTGAGATAGGTGCCCCACGGCGTATGGCCGTTGGCGCAGTTTTGCATGGTGCCCAGCACGCGTTCCCCCTGCGGGTCAGCGGCGGTTTTCATTAAGTCCTGATGCCGTGCCGGGCCGGTAAGCTGCATCGGCGTATTGACGGTAATGCGGCGGGCATACGAAGACGGGCGAACTACCTGCCAGTCGCTGCCCGATTTTTTCACTTCCACCACCGACACGCCCATCGCGTTCTGCCCCTTGCGGGCCTTGTCGAGATTCCAGTTGGCCGTGCCGTCGGTAAACAGCATCCCGTTATCGATGTACTCATGATTCAGCGCCAGCAGGCCATGTTCCGGGTTTTGTTTCCCTTGCGGCAGGCTAAACCACGCCATCCCGTCGTGGTGCATGCCCGCCTGCACGGCCTGTTCGTCGGTGGTGTTGCTGGCATCCTGTTTAAACGCCGGCATGTTGTTCTTGATCCCCGTCGGGTCACCCCAGCGATAAAACGGACGGGCGATATAGCCTTCCGGCACCCTGACCGTATCTTCCGTGGATACGTCGATGCTGGTAAAGCCCAGGGAAACCGCTTTTGCCAGTGCAGAAGGCTTTGATACTGCGGCAATGGCGCTTTCAGGTTTGATCAGAAAAGGGAATGAAGCGGCAGCACCCGCCACGGCGCCCATCTGTAAAAAACGGCGGCGGGAGAGGAATACCTCCGCAACCTCGGAGAATACCGGGTTAGCGCTGCGGTTAGTGATATCGTCGCGATGTTCTTTTTTAAATACGGATTTGAGGGGTCTGCCCATAGCGGCTTCCTGTCATTGGCCAAGAGGTAAAGGTCTGGAGGCCAGTGTAAGAAGCTTTTATTACAATTTTATAACAAGGTACGGAAGGATGGGGGCATCCTTGCCCCGGATAACGAGGTGGAACGCTTAGAACTCGTAGCCAACCGAGACCTTAAAGGTACGCGGTTCGCCCTGCGTGATGTAGGTGCCGGAATCGTCAACGCTGGACCAGTAGTTTTCGTTGGTCACGTTGTCGATGCCCGCGCGCACCGTCATCTGGTTTTCATTGTGGTTCACCGCGAAGCGATAGCGCATGCCCAGATCCAGCGTGGTATAGCTGTCGAGCTTTTTGCTGTTCGCGAGGTCGGCGTACTGCGTGCCGGAGTGGTTGACGCGGGCGGTAGCCGTCAGGCCCTCAATCGGTTTGATGTCGTACTCTGCGCCCAGCACGGCGTAGAAGTTCGGGACACCAATGGCATCGTTGCCCTGATTCACGCCGTTTTTGGTTTTGGTCAGCTCGGCCTGCAGCCAGGTGGCGCTGGCGTTCAGACGCATCCCGAGCATTGGCTCGCCAAAGACGTTCAGCTCTACGCCACGGTTACGCTGCTCAGCGTCCAGGCCGTAGTGACCGCTGTCGTCGAGGATCGCCGACGGCATTTTGATCTCAAACAGCGCCAGGGAGCCGCCCACGCGGCCAAAGTCCGCCTTCACGCCCACTTCATTCTGCTTAGAGTGAACGATACCGGTGCTCTGGCCGTAGTTGGTGGCCGTGTTGGGCGCGGTTTTACCCGGTTGCAGCGCTTCGGTGTGGTTAGCGTAGAGCGAAATTTCCTCCCACGGTTTATAAACCACACCGTAGGTTGGCATCCAGCGGCTGCCGTCAAAACCGTCCGCGTCGTTTTCCGCACCGGTAATTTTGTTGTACCCGCGGATGACCACTTTCTGATGACGTGCACCAGCGGTAAACAGCAGCTTGTCATCCAGCACGCCCAGGGTATCGCTCAGCAGCCAGCCCTGAGTGCGGGTGCGCCCGCTGGTCAGCGGATCGCTGTATTTGCCGCCAGAGCCGTTGAAATTGGAGCTGTCCGGCATCGCGACGCCGGTGTTGTGGTAAATGTTGGTGGTTGGGTTATCCGCCGTCGCCGACATTTTCCAGGCAATTTTTTCGTTTTTGGTCATCGCGGAATACCCCACGTTGACCTTGTGCGAGACAAAGCCGGTAGTGAAGTGACCGCGTATCCCCGCCATACCGCTGACGGAATCGCTGATACGGTTGGTATCAAGACGGCTGACCGTGGCCTTACCGCTCTTGTCCACCAGCTTCGGCGCGCTGTAGATCCCCTCTTCGTGCGCGTGCTGCGCGCCGAGACCGGTATAGGCCGTCCAGTTGTCAGTGATGTCGTACTCGCTGCGCCACATCCCGAACTCGTTTTCAATGTCGCTGTAGGCCCATTTCTGCGAGAAGTTACGATCGTTTTTCGGCGGCTCTGGCACAAAGTCCACGGCGGAAATGTTGACGCTGGTCGGGCTGCCGTGGAAGGTTTTCTTCTGATAACCCAGATCCAGCGAGGTGCGGAAATTGTCGCCTTTGTAATCCAGACCGGTGGAGAGCAGCGTGGTGCGGCGACGGTCGTTCGGCACGCCGGTTTCCCCTTCCCGGTGAACCAGGTTCACGCGCGCGCCGAACTGATCGTTGTCGCCAAAGCGTCGGCCAGCATCGAGCGTGGTGCCAATCTGTGAGTCGGAGGTGTAGTCCACGCCCACTTTCGCCTGCGGGACGTCGCCCGCATGTTTTGGCTCAAGGTTAATCATCCCGCCCACGCCGGAGCTTGCCGCGCCGTTCATCAGCGAGTTTGCCCCTTTGAAAATTTCAATGCGATCGACCATCTGGGCATCCACCACCTGACGCGGCAGCACGCCGGACAGGCCGCCAAAGGTCATGTCATCGCCGTCAAACTTCAGGCCACGAATACGGAAGGTTTCGGCGCTGTTACCGTAACCCTGAACAAACTGCACGCCCGCATCGTTGGCAACCACATCAGCAATGGTTTTCGCCTGCTGATCTTCCACCAGCTTCGAGGTGTAGCTGATGATATTAAACGGCACGTCCATGGCATTCTGCTGGCCGAGCATCCCCAGACGGCCGCCGTTTGCCACCTGTCCATCCAGGAAGGCGGGCACCAGCTGGTCACCGCCGGGAGTGAAATCAGGCCCGGTGGCAGACTGGACGACCATGGTGTCTTCTGGCTTTGCCTCTGCCGCCAGGGCAGCGTGGGTCACTGCGCCAACGGCGAGCGCCAGCAGTGTTTTATGCATTCTGGTGTTGTTCATAATGGACTCATTAAATGTGCGCGCAAAAATGGCCCGTTGTCGGGCCTTAGAAAAGTTTATGTGTAATGCAAATGAGAACTATACGCATTATATCTACGTTAGCAAGTGTTACCGCGCGTTTCGGCCTGAGGACAGGGGGTTAAATGAAGCCGGGGAAGAGAGAGATGTTACAGAGGGAAAGCGTGACGCACAGCCACCCCGGATCCGGGATGGCTGCAGGACATTATTTTTTCTTGTAAATATCGGCCGTGCCGTGAATTTTGTTGTTGGTATTACCTGACGTGAGCACCAGTACGTCGGCACCTTCTTTATCTGCTTTTTCAATCAATTCTTTCTTTGCATCATCAATAGAGACTTCATTTGAAGTGCTTACCGTACCGATTTTTTCATACTGCGATTCGACTTTCTCGAATTCATTTTTCGTCAGCAGTTCAGCCGCAAAGGTATTGGTGGTAAACAGAAACGCCGTTCCCAGCAAAATAGCAGTCGTCTTTTTCATAACCTTTTTTCCTTGAGATTAATCAGCAACTACGAAAAACCTCACACATGATGGTGAGGTTTTATGAGCATGGTAGAGAATCTCAGGAAATGCCACACGTTAAGGAAAATTCTTTTATAACAACCCGTTGGATTAAATTACTAACGAACATTAAGAATATTCAAAAACGCGCGCCGTACCAGCAATATCAATACGCACCGCCGCCCCCGGGTGCCATCCAGGCTGACTGACGGTTTTCAGGGTAATCGGCTCCGTTTGTCCGGCTAACGCCAGCGTCAGCGTGGAGAGCTGGCCGGTGAAATCCACATCAACAATCGACACCGGGCTTTCGTGCGCCGCGCATGCCGTCACGTGCAGTTGCTCAGGGCGCAACATCACTCTGCCCTGCCCCGTCGCCTGGGCGTTGTCCGTGGGCACCTCGCCCAGCGCGCAGAGCGCATAGCCGCTGGCGAGCTGAGCAGGCAGGATCACCGCATCCCCCAGGAACAGCGCCGTCTCTTCATCCACGGGCTGGCTATAGACCTGATAAGGCGTGCCGACCTGAGTGAAACGTCCGGATCGCATGACCGCCACCTGCGTGGCAAAGGACAACGCTTCGTTTTGATCGTGAGTAACCAGGATCGAGGCCACGCCCGCTTCCGCCAGCAGGTCAGCCGTGGCCTTACGCGTCATGGCGCGCAGGCCGGTATCCAGCGCCGAGAAGGGTTCATC
The DNA here is from genome assembly GCF_000710795.1 of Enterobacter sp. T1-1. NCBI lineage: Bacteria > Pseudomonadati > Pseudomonadota > Gammaproteobacteria > Enterobacterales > Enterobacteriaceae > Enterobacter > Enterobacter sp. T1-1. The sequence continues at coordinate 35,748 of NZ_JALW01000021.1, forward strand.
CAGCAGCGTCAGGGAAGGACGCTGCGCCAGCGCGCGGGCAAGCGCCACGCGCTGCTGCTGGCCGCCGGAAATCTCATGCGGCCAGTGCGTGGCGAGTTGTCTGTCAAGCGAGACCATCTCCATCAGTGCTTCCACGCGCTGGCGCTTCTCGTGGCGGGTACCGTCTAATCCCCAGGCAATGTTGTCTGCCACATTAAGATGCGGGAAGAGCGCCCCCTCCTGAGGAACAAAGCCAATTTTACGCAGATGCGCGGGAATAAAGTTGTTCTGATCGAACAGGGTTCGGCTCTGCATCACGATCCGTCCGCTATCCGGCGTTTCGAACCCGGCAAGGATACGCAGCAGCGTGGTTTTACCCGACCCTGACGGCCCGACAATCGCCGTCCGGCTTCCCGGCGCGACGCTCAGGTTTAAGCTGTCGAGCACCTGCGCATCGGAAAACGATTTAGAAATGGACGTTAATTCAAGCATCTCATAGCCCTGCAATTTTTTTGGACTGCATATAAAGAATGGCGGTCAGCGGAAGTGAAATCAAAATCATCAGCATGGCGTAAGGCGCAGCGGCAACATAATCGATCTCGCTGGTCAGCGCCCAGAAACCGGTGGACAGCGTGCGCGTTCCCAGCGGGGAGAGCAGCAGCGTCGCCGTCAGTTCGTTACTGACGCCAAGGAAGACCAGCGCCGCCCCTGCCGCCGCACCGGGCGCGGCCAATCGCATGGTGACGCTCCACAATGCCTTCGCGGGCGTGCTGCCCAGACTGCGCGCCACGTTTTCGAGCTCCACCGGCGCCTGGGCAATCCCGGCCCGCAGGTTAATGAGCGCACGGGGCATAAACATCAGCAGATAAGCCAGGAACAGCGTAATTTCGGTCTGATAAATCGGGCGTGCATAGTGAATGGTGACCGTAACCAGCGCGAGGGCGGTGACGATCCCCGGCAGAGAGCTGGTGATGTAAATGCACCCTTCCAGCATCCGGAAGATGCGGTGCGGATAACGGATACCGAGCCAGGCGATGGGAATGACACAGGCGGTGGTCAGCAGCGCGCCGCCCACGCCGAGCATCAGCGTCTGGCGCAGCGAGTGCCAGAGATCGGCGCTCATCCAGTTCTGTACGCCGCCAAGCCATATCCAGCGACACAGCACAGTGAGCGGTACGCCCAGCGCCAGCACAATCAGCACGAGGAAAAACAGCTGGCCCAACACCGCTGCAACAGGCTTTAGCGGCCAGCGCGTCTGTTCACGTGCCGCCCCTGCGCCGATGCGCGCATAACGGGCTTTCCCGCGGGTGACCCCTTCCAGCAGCAAGATGGCCAGACAGCATAGCGCCAGCACACCCGCCAGCATATTTGCCGCCGGGCCACTGAATGTCGACTGGAACTGGTCGTAAATGGCGGTGGTGAAGGTATCAAAGCGGATCATCACGTACAGGCCATATTCCGCCAGCAGATGCAGGGCCACCAGCAGCGCGCCGCCGCAAATCGCGAGCTTAAGCTGCGGTAATACCACGCGAAAAAAGACCCACCACGGCGGCGTGCCGAGCGAAGCGGCAACATCTTCAAGCGTTGGATCCAGACGACGCAGCACCGCCGCCACGGGCATATAGATAAACGGGTAGTAGGCTAACACGGAGAGAAACACGCCCGCAGAAAGCCCGTGCATGGAAGGCACCACGCTCACCCAGGCGTAGCTTTGCACGAACGCGGGGATGGCCAGCGGGGCCACCGCCAGCGCAGACCAGATCCCCCGCCCGGCGAGCTGAGTACGTTCCGTCAGCCAGGCTATCGCCACGCCGGTGACGATACAGAGTGGCACCGCTAAGGCCGTCAGCCACAGCGTGTTGCTGAGCAGTTCAGCAACACGCGGGCGAAACACCAACGCCTTAATGGTTTCCCAGCCCGTCTCAATGCCTATGGCAATGATAAAGCCCAAAGGCAGAAGCGCCATTAATGAAAACAGGACAGCTAACGCAACCATCGGCAGCGCAGGACGCCTGCGGGCAGGCTCCCGCACTCTGTTTTTGCCGATGTCGAGACTCAGACCAGACATAGGACGTTCACTTTACTCTCAGGATCACAGCAGGCCAGCTTGCGTCATCAGCGCGATGACTTTTTTACTGTTAAGCGTGGAAGGTTCCACTTTCGGTGCATCCAGATCGTTCAGCGGCACCAGTTTCGGGTTAGAGGCCGCATTCACGCCCACCGCATATTCAAAGGCGTTATTGGTGCGCAGGCTCTCCTGCCCTTCTTTTCCGGTGATGTATTTAATGAAGGCCTGTGCCTGCGCTTTGTGTTTGCTGGACGCCAGCACGCCGCCGCCGGAGAGGCTAACAAAGGCGCCCGGATCCTGGTGTTTGAAGTAGTAGAGCTTAGTGTTTTTGCTGTTTTCACCCGTTTTGGACTGATCGACAAAACGGTAGTAGTGATAAATCACCCCGCCATCAATCTGACCGGCGTTAACGGCTTTCATCACGGTGCTGTTGCCTTTATAGGCAACGAAATTGGCTTTCATTGCTTTGAGCCACTCAAGGGTGGCCTGCTCGCCTTTCAGGGCCAGCATTGCGCTGACGATCGCCTGGAAATCGGCTCCTGACGGAGAAGCAGCCCAGCGGTCTTTCCACTCGGGTTTAGCCAGATCCATCAGCGATTTTGGCAGCTGCTGCTCGCTCAGTTTTTTCGGGTTATAGACAAACACCGTGCTGCGAGCGGCGATCCCGATCCAGCGGCCGTGTGCCGGACGATACTCCGCCGGTACCTGCTTTAATGTCTCTGCATCTAATGGCGCAAATAGTTTGGCATTATCAACCAGCACCATTGACGGCGAGTTTTCAGTTAAAAATACATCCGCAGGCGATGCGCTGCCTTCCTGCACCAGCTGGTTGCCCAGCTCGCTGTCATCGCCATTACGCAGCGTGACCTTAATACCCGTTTCTTTGGTAAAACCGTCTACCCACGACTTCACCAGATTTTCATGCTGCGCGTTATAAACAACGATACCTTCGTTGTTATCAGCGGCAAACGATTGAGTTGAAAGGAAAAGTGATGAAGACAACAGGGCAAGCGAGAAGCATGACAGCAGGCGAGAATTCATGAACATATCCTTAATAGACCAACGTGATAAACAACAAAGGGCTGTGTGGGACAGGATTAAAGCATACAACAACGCTAATGATAATTACTATCAATCGAGTTTAGACGTAAAAGTGTAAAATTCGTTTTTAGCAGATTTTAGAATGATAAAAACCCAAATTTTAATGCGAGATAATTTTTAGATTAAGAAAACCTTAAGTCTGCCAACAATGAAATTCATTAGCCTTCTATTTATTCTGACGCGAAGATAAATGTGTTATTCATGCCCCCGGCATATATAAAAAAAGCCCCGATGCTTCGGGGCTTTTTATGCTTATCCGGAGGCAGCCAATTTTTAAGGCCACTATTTTAAAAAGCATCACACAGACGCGTGAGGGGCGTACATCGGATAGGTGAAGAACAATAAATGCACGCAGTTCAGCCCAAAATGGAAGAACGTTGCAACCCAGAGCCTGCCGCTCCACATCCACGCCAGGCCGTAAATAATACCGGAGAGGCTGGCAAAAATAATCAGCAGTAAACCGCCGCTATAATGCATTAGCCCAAAAATGAGTGAGGCAATCAACAGTGCTACAACAGGATGCACAACCCGGGACAAGCGCTGCTGCAGATAGCCTCTGAACAAGGCTTCCTCGGCCAAAGAGACGAAGAAAATATTCGCAAGGGCAAATTGAGCAAACCATTCTGGCGCATGCGGCTCAATTCTCAGCCCGCCCAACGCAACAGCCAGAAGTAACAGCGCGGGTATCGCCAATACCAATATTCCCCAGCCTACCTTGCCAGGTTTATAAAGGGGTTTTGCTACGAATAACGTTGGCATGCACGTAATTAAAAAGAACGGCACCACTGCCTTGTCCATATTAAAGTACATACTGAACGGTATGCTTTGCGGACCAACAACGACAGCGTCCAGTACCTTCGGGTTATGGAAGCCAGGGATTACATGCAAAACCAGGGCAACGGCGATGACTACGCACAGGCCTTCGACCAGATAAGTATATTTATTATTTTTATTACGTAGCCATTCAACAACAGACCAGCCAATAACGATTAATGCAATCACCAGCAGCGCCGGGGCATCAAGAATGCTCTGTTTCCAGCCGAGAAATGCCGTTAACCCCAGCATCAGGTAAGCCAGGCTTTTATTCAGGGAAAGTGCGGCAAGCGAAGTTGCGAGTAGATACCACATAAATGTCCTTCATGATTGGCATGTACAACAGTGAAATGAATGTCGTGCCGGAGGCATCCCACGGGGAAGCCATAAATAGGGTGCCGACTACCGGAATCGAACGGATGACCTACGGATTACACGTCAGTTGCTCTACCTACTGAGCTAAGTCGGCGTTGGTCCGCCACCGGAGCCTCGAACCCCGTACTACAACATCCTGGTTGTCGCTCTTCCCGATGAGCTAGTGGCGGTATGGTGGCCCTGACTGGAACTACGCCAATGACCGGTCGATGGCGGAACAAACGTTCTGACCGACAGGCTACAGAGCCGGGTTCAGAATGATACACATCTGGAATTAACCACGCAAATCAGACGGTTAAAAGCAGGCACAGAGTGAAGGATCGGTAGCGGTTGGTCGGTCTGGGGAAGAGTGGGCTGGATTAAGCGCTGAGACTAAATGGCACGCCCTGTAGGATTCGAACCTACGACCTACGGCTTAGAAGGCCGTTGCTCTATCCAACTGAGCTAAGGGCGCACTGAGAAGAGTGAACTTCGCGGTGGTGAAACGCGAAGAATTATACGGTCAATGGCAGGTGAGTCAATGCCTTTTCCGTTTTCACCCCCGATTAGGGCTAGCTGATTGTAAATATGGCTGTTTTTTCAACATTCCCGGCTTTTCTTTCGTAGAATTTAGCGCTGCGAAAAGGCTTAGCTGCATTTAAGTAACGCCTGCTGTTTTCCTGAGCGTCAGCTCGTCACACTAGTGTGAGGTATCCCGGCCGCCTGGAGGCTGACAGACAACAGGACAATGGAGTGACAGCGCAAAACCTGATCGATACGTCCCCCAGCTTGCAGCACCTCTCTCACGATATCGCGGGCATCAAACTTGAGCCTATCATCGCCCTCTCCTCGCAGCGCCAGGTTGGGGTGGAAGTGCTGAGCGTTCTGTCAGCAAGAGAGCAAAGCGAAGCATTTTTCAACGATCGGTCTGCGGAGTGGTCACTTACGCTGCTTGAAGCGCAACTTGTCGCGCTAAAAAATACCCCGCACTGTCATAATCTTTACGTCAATCTGCCGATAACCGTATTAACGCAGCCGGACGCCTTTCAGCGGCTTCTACGGCTGCCTGCCGCACCGCTGAATATAGAAATTGTCGACCCGGCACGCTTTCTGGCGCTGTCTGACACAAAACGGCAGGACGTTCACCAGCGCCTGCTTCAGCTCAGAAGACAAGGCCACGGTATCTGGCTGGATGATATTGATGAAGCGATCGTCCAACCGTTTTTGTCCTGCCGGCTGCCGTTAACCGGCATAAAAATCGACAAGGAAGCATTCTGGCGTTTACGCGCCACCCCTGCGCTCGGGCAACTGGTGACACGTTGCTTTCAGCTTGCCGACAACGTGCTTATTGAAGGTATTGAGACTGAAAAGGATCATAGCCGGGCACGACAGGCAGGAGCAGGACTCGGCCAGGGGTACTACTGGCCGTCCTGGACATGGCCGGAGGAATAAAAAGCCATTTCCAGGAGGGAAGCCATGCGAATGACAGTGCGCCGTTACCGGCGGCGGCGTACAGGAAGTGATGCACTGGGATTTACGCACTCGCCTTTTGCTCCCCCCTTTTTCGACCGGCTCGAATTTTTGAGCCAGTCCATCCACCAACATCGCAAAACAGACGCGCCCTTTATTATTCTGGTCACGGAAGATCATTTCCTGCGCACCGGTTTTCTGAACGGCCAGTTTCCCCTGAGCAGCTGTAGCGACTACCCGACGCTGGACGAAGCTTTTCAGGCGCTGAATCAGTGGCCTGCAGCCCGTCTGGTGGTAGATATTGAAAGCCGTACCACGGCGCTTATGGAAAAGCTGGATCAGCTGAGAAGACACAGCCTGTATCCGCCCTTTCTCACGCCGTATCTGTTGGTCAGGGCGGATAATTACGACACCCGTCTGTTCTGTAAAGCGGCGGGGCCGTTTCATGTCCTTGAACGCCAGTCAACGGCGGCGGCACTCCAGCACAGCCTGATGGACATCAGCCCTCCACAGGGCTCCAGTAAAGAGTGGTTCTCTCGCGGCGAGTGGCCCATTTTACAGGAGCTGTCGCGGGGGAAGTCACTACGTCAGATCGCCCTGCTGCAGAATCGCCCCTACAGCCGCATTATCTATCGCCTGAGCTGCATTCTGGTGAAGCTCGGGCTTAGCCATCGCCAGGAACTGCTGCATCTTCTCAATAATCTCTCCGACTGCCCGTTTTACTCTTAACCTAACCCCTTATTTCCTAAAGATCTTTAGGAAGTTACTTACTGAAAATGTTAATTTTATGTTAACCTTTAACATAAATCTCGAAATTACAACTATTCCTAATTTCTGACTCTGAACCACGTGAAATATTAAAGAATAAGTAAAGCGCAGCACTTTCATCCATGCGTTAAGGGATTGATGGTTCCGTTAACAGGATGATAATGATGTAAAAACAAGCAATTTGGTTGCACGCCCCTGGCGCTAAAAGCGAAGGCCGCAGAAGATTTTGCTCTTCCGGCATAGTATTTTTCTGATATCGGGGAGAGGTATCAGGATGAGGATGAGACGCGCTATCTGTGCAAATTCACGCCACTTCAGCAGCAGGTGAGACGTTTTACTGCCCCGCCATTTCATTAACAACTTTGCAACATATAGTGGTATCTGTTATTTTTTGTTATTACATAAAGATGAAAAGATGTGGTAAATGGAATAACAGGACATTTCCGCTAAATTTAAAAAAATAGCCATTCAGATCCAGAAGATAATACAAATCAATAATCATGAATTAATCTGCAGGCTTTTCGGAGAAAACTTACACGGTATAATAAGACGCGTACCAATTATGAATAAGAAAAACCTTTTTGCCGCCACCAGCCAAATGAGATGACCGCGCTGAGGCAATGACATTACCACTACGTTAACAAGGATGCTTTCGCTCTTTCCAGGGAAATACCACCCTATAAGGATCTGCAAATTTATCCTTCCGGCATTTCGAGAGTTTGAACCAAACTCAGCATAACGCTTTTAACAATCTGAGGCATAAAAAATGAAACCGGCATCCGTTATCATTATGGACGAACATCCTATCGTCAGAATGTCGATAGAAGTCCTGCTACAGAAAAATAAAAATATCACAGTCAAACTGAAGTCTGGCGACAGCCATGAAGTTCTCGACTGTATCCGCAATCACGCCATCGATCTGGTGATCCTGGACATTGAACTTACGGGCACCGATGGCTTCGCTTTATTGAAAAGAATCAGAAACTTAAACAAAGACATAAAGGTCCTGTTCCTCTCTTCCAAATCGGAGTCCTTTTACGCGGGCCGCGCCATCCGCGCCGGGGCAAATGGGTTTGTCAGTAAACGAAAAGATTTAGGTGAGATCTACAACGCCGTGGAAATGATTCTGATGGGCTATTCTTTTTTCCCGTCGGAAACGTTGAACTTTATTAATCACCTGGGCTCCGGGAAAGGGATGGCATCCGATATGCCATTATCGAACCGTGAGGTCACCGTACTGCGGTATCTGGCGAATGGCTTATCGAATAAGGAAATTGCCGAACAGCTGCTATTAAGCAACAAAACCATTAGCGCGCACAAATCCAATATTTATTCCAAGCTCGGTGTGCAAAGCATTGTGGAATTAATTGATTACGCCAAGGCACACGAGCTGCTATAACCTGAATTCACTCCCTGCAGTTTATCTGAGTTGCAGGGAGTGCGGTCAGCGCTAATTATAATTAATCATAAATGTGGCATCCGCATCGGCGCGTCCGGGTCGGGGGTTATCCGCTGTGGCAATATAATTAGCATAAAATGACAACACGGCATTACCCTGCGCATCTACCGCTACCGGCTGGCTGGCCTGCTGTAACGCAAGACGCGTTTTATCCGCATCCCTGATCTCCACCGCGACGTTATTCGCCGTACTGGCGTCATTCAACGCCAGCAATCCGCTGTCACTCCCGTCAGTTTTCCCGGAAAACGTAATTGATGCCGAGCCTGGCGGACAGCCTGTCAGCTTCAGCGTGAAGGGCATGGGCTGCGTGCGGCTCCCCGTGGTGCTGAGCTGCTTCGTCGGCCAGGTGCCCAGCGTGACGGTCTTGTCGCTGTCGCTGCCCTCTGCCACGCAGGTAAAATCAACGATATTGCCGTACATCTGAATATTGATCTCGCCCAGCGCTGTGGCTGACCACGCGTTTGCCTGACACATCGTCAGGGCCAGCGCAGCGAAAGGCCATTTCCAGTTCCCCATCTCTTCCCCTTAATCGTAATCCACGCGCAGATAGCCGCGAGAGGTGAACCGGCCTTCTGCTGGCTTATTCCCCGTAATGCTCACCGGCCAGACCCGGATCCCCACCTGCGCCTGCGCGCTGTCATCCAGACGGAACGGAATTTTGCTGTTCAGGTTGTTAGGCGTCAGAGGCGTACCGCTATCGTTCGCCACGACAAACCCTAAATCCGGGTTATCGGAAACCAGCGCATTGCCCGAGATTTTTTCCGCCTCGATGCGCATCGTCAGATACGCATTGGCCTCCACATTGGTGCACTTAATGGCAATGGTTTTGCTTTGTGGTGAGACGTTCTGAGGACGATTGCCGGCCCCCGCCTGGCTGAACAACGACGCGCCAATATCACCAAAATCAAACTCCACCACCTGCCCGGCGTTAATCGCACAGCTTTGTGGTACCTGAATGGTGCCGCTGTAGCTGATGGTATAGACCGGCGTATTCAGCGGATCGGATGACGTGGTGGTGACATAGACGGTGAACATGGTCTGCTGGGGGATCACCACCATGTTGATAAACCGCCGTGTGACCCGCAGACGAAAGACCAGCTTCGAATCGGTGACAGGAAACGCTTTGTTGTTCGGAACGTTAGGGTGCTGCCCCATCTGAATGTAGTCTGACGGTGGATAGAAGGTGCCCGCGTAGTCATCGTGGATCTGCATTGCGCCATCAAGGTAGTCATTCAGCTTCACATACTTATAGCCATCAATTACCGTCGTTATCGGCAGGCTGGTGACATAACTACGCATCGTGGACTTTCCGGTTGTTCCTTTAGGGCAAATGGCGTTCACGCCCACCAGCCCGGATTTTTGCGCAAGGGTCACAATCTGCCCCGGTTTGTTATTGGAACTGTTAAAGACGTTTGAAAGATCGTATGAGATATCCTTCGGCACGCCCGTGGCGTTCTGGCAAACCGTCGCCCACGCGGGCATCGTGCTGCAGAGCAGCGCTAAGCTAAACACATTGCGTAAACTGCGCATCTTTGGGTTCCTGTTAACGGTCACAGCTTGCCCCCGCCATGGTAATGGCCTGGTTTTGGCTTTCAGGCGATAAACGATAGTGCGCACGACACTGGGACTGCATCCCATTGCCCCACTGAATAAGCAACTCCCCTTCCAGCGGCAGCCCGCTCAGGTAAATCTGCCCGTCATCGCCCACCATACTGGTGACCCCGCTCTGGGTTTCACGGACCACGGCACCAAACGGCACAGGCTGGTTGCCGCGGGTCACGGTCAGCAGGGCACGCACGCCGATACGGGTATCGAAGCTGGCGCGCACCAGCGCACCTTTGGTCGGTACTACGCTGCTGACGTTATTTTCGATGTCGGTGTTGTTACTCATGGAGTTGGTATCCAGCGCCACGCGGTTATAGCGGTAGACGGTGGCATACGGCATGACCGCGTAGCCTCGCCAGTCGGTTTTCACCCCGGTCTGGTTTTCCACGCTGACGCCCGAGGCTCCCGGCGCTTTGATCAGGACGTTAGTGTCGCCCAGCGGCTGGCTGAAGGTGACGCCGTCGGCATGGCCCACCACCCCACCGGAGAGCTGCCAGTTGAGATCGTGCTGATCGCGCGCGTAGTTGTAGCCCACCCCCAGCGTGCCGTAGGTCGCCTGCCAGTTTGCGCTGGCGCTACCGCTTGAGCCGTTGGTGCTGGTGTGCCCCTGCGTAACGCTGTAGTTCAGGTTGCGATCTTCCAGCAGGGTGCCGCTGACCCCGGTTTGCCAGCTGGTATCACCATCGCTGTTGCGGCTGGCTGAGGCCGTGGCGTAAGCGCGGTCGATGGCGCTGTCCCGGCGATATCCCTGACGGGTAAAGAGGCTGAACGGCACCGAGACGTTAAAGGACGCGATCCGGTCCGTGCCCTCTATCCCGACGGACTTGTTCCACGACCATGACAGGGAGTAGTTGATCCCTTTTACACCTCCGGCATAGCCGAGCTGATACCAGAGGTTCGACTGGCTGGTGCCCCAGTAGGTCTGCTCGCTGCCGGAGACATAGACTGAGCCGTAATCACCCAGCGACTGAGAGATATTGAGCTGGAAGCGCCCTTTTTTGTTCCACGTCAGGTTGTGATAGCTCTGCACGTCCGGCACGCCGTCATCATCCTTGCTGTCGGCATACTGATAGCCTTCCATCGAACGCCAGGCCACATCATCCAGGGTGTAAAACCCTTTCGTGGAGTAGCGATAGCCCAGCAACTGGAAGTTGGTGCCGAATCCGTTGAGTGATTTTGCATACAGGAAACGCAGGGACTGGCCCTCATGGCGGCTGTCGTCCGCCAGCTGGCTGCGGGCATGGGTGATATCGACCGACACCGCCCCCCAGTCACCGAGGTTTTTCCCGGCGCCAATGGCCACCGCGGTATAGCGCGACGCCAGCTGCGTACCGCCGTAGAGCGTGTAACCATTGGCCAGACCGGTAATCAGCGTGCCCTGGGTGAAGAACGGCGTGTCCTGATCGCTGTTACCGCTGCGGTAATCCCCGGCCACGAGGTCATACTTCCAGCGACCTTCACGCTGCAACAGCGGCACGGTGGAGTACGGCACGGTATAGCGTTGCTGACTGCCGTCCTTCTCTTCTACGGTCACTTCCAGATCGCCGCTTGAAGAGGTAGGGTTCAGATCGGTAATGGCAAACGCGCCAGGCTGGACATAGCTCTGGTAGATAACATAGCCGTTCTGGCGAACAACCACTTTGGCCGGGGTACGGGCGATACCGCGCACGGTTGGCGCGTAGCCCTGCAGGCTGTCCGGGTACATGCTGTCGGACGAGAAAAGCCGCCCGCCGCGGAAACCGACGCTGTCAAAGACATCATTGCCGGTATTGCTGTCGCCCAGCACCAGCTCGCTTTTGAGCGGAATGACGGTGCGCTGCGCCCAGGTGCCAATGTTCTGCCAGTTACTGTGCCGCTGGCCGTTGTTTTGCGTATAACGCCAGGCGCCGTTATTGCGTAAACGCCAGGCGCCATAGTTCAGCCCGCTCTGCAGGTTCAGATAGTAGCTGTCATCCTCGCTTCCCCGGTTGCCGGTAAAGCTGTAGTTCAACAGCGCGGCGGGGATCCCTTCATCCCACTGTTCAGGCGGGATATAGCCACGGGCGCTGTTCTGCATCGCCACCTGCGGCAGGCTGATATTCAGACGCTGCGAGGCGAAATTAAATGCGACCAGGCTGCCGGGGATCGCTGTCGCCAGCGGGACACAGGTGTCGTCCTGCACCTTTACCAGCTCGGGAAACGCGGCGAGGTTAACGCCAAACCGTTCCAGCATTTTACGTGTGATGCACGGCGCCAGTCCGCCCGCCACCGGTGGCGTATCGTCGGCCTGCTCAAAGCGCACGTCCTGGGTCGCGATAAACTCATCGTTACGCCAGATATCCACGCGATACACGCCGGGTGCCTGCTGGTGACCTTGTTCAAAACGCGATAAATCCGCCACGCTGGCGGTATCGTCGGACAAAAAGGCCGGGTTAAAGTAGCTTTCGCTCCAGCCCGACTGCGGCCAGAGCGTTGCCATCAGCGCCAGTGCAACCGGGCAGTAACGCCATTGATGATTATTCATCGCCCTGACTCTGCTCACAGGTTGACGCTACGCGCCGGAGTAATGGCACCGTAGTCATTGACGCTCTGCCAGGAGAGCGTACCGCCCGCACCAGCCGGCAGCGCCTGCTGTGCCGAATTTTTTGGCGCAATCATGATGTTATCCAGCGTCTGTCCGCCCAGCTTCAGATTGACCAGCGTGATGTAATACGGTGAGGCGTTGCTGATCTTCAGATGCGAGCCAACGCGCTCAAAGCGCAGCTGAGAGAGCGCCTCTTCCGGCTGCATTGCCAGGTTATTCGGACGCACAAACAGCTTGATACGCGACAGGATGGCCAGTTGCAGCACGTTGTTGTTTTCGGTTTTGGCTTTGTTCACTGACGGGATCGCTTTCACGTTCATGTAAAACAGCGATTCACGATCGGCAGGCAACGCAGGCCCGGCGTAAATAATGCGCAGCGTGTTTTCGCTGTCCGGCTCGCTGACAAACAGGGGTGGCGTGACGGCAAAGGTTTTTTCTTTTTGCCCGTTTGCGTTTTCGATCCACGCGTTAATTAAATAGCGTTCTTGCTTGTTACTGTTGGTGATCGCCAGTGAAGTTTGTTTAGCATCTGCCGGATAAATAACGCGCGTGGCTCCAAGTGCAATACCGCCGGACGCATTCGCGCTTGCAGAAACCATCATTAAAATAAACGATAAAATCAGTCCTGGTTTAATTAGGGTATTCATCAAAACCGTACCTTTAATAATGTGTTCGCAGGTGTTATGGATAAATCAACGTAAACCAGACATCCGACTGAATATTGCCTGGCACAAGGTGTTCGGAAATAGCCCGATATCGGGCGCTAAAATGAAACGCAAGCTCGCGGGTATCAATGGGCAGCCAGCTGACCGCCGTGGCGTTGGGGATAATCTGACGCTGCTGTTCGTCAAAGAGTGCCAGCCCCACCCCGCTGCTGATGGGTGTTTCACCGGGGCGCGATGTCGCCAGAAAAACCTGCGGGTCTTCCGCGGGCGTGATGCCCTGGAACTGGATCCCGACGGTGCGTGAGACATCCACGCTGCAATCCAGCAGCCGCACGGTAAAAGGCACATTAACGGTGGAAAAACTGCCCACCCCGGAAAACGAGTTGGTCCGGTATTGTCCCATATCGATGCGCATATTCTGGCTGTCCGGCGCCACGGCGCAGCCGCCGTTCACCAGTTCACCCCGGAGGTGTACTTTGCCGCCGTCAATCACCACCGTATGGGCGAATGCCTGGGAAGCCATCGCAAGGGTTAACAGCAGTAGTGTTCCTGTCCTTGTCATCCTTCGTTCCTGGCCTGAGCGTATGACGGGCCTCATCCCTGAGGCCAAAACATCCCTGTACGGAGGAATTATTCGTATTTCATAACGAATGTGGCGTCAGCGTTTGCCTGACCTGGTTCAGTGGTCGCAGCAGTGGCTTTATAACGCGCGCTGAAGTTCAGGGTGTTGGTGCCCTGGATCAGGTTCTGCGCAGCAGAGAAGGTGGCACCGTCTGGCGTCAGAACGCTGGATTTGCTGTCGAGGATCTCGATACCTACACCTTTCGCGGTGTTGTCGTTGCTACCGGAAGTCACTGCCAGCAGGGTTTTGTCAGTTGCGTCGATCTGACCGGTGAACGCCACAGCAGCCGTTTTCGCCACCAGCGGATCGCAATCGTTCAGTTCGATGGTGAATGGAATATTGGTGGTGGTGTCACCCACTTTGGTGAATTTCGCGGTACGGTACTGACCGAGATTAACAGTCTGCTCGGAAGAATCGGTATTTACTGAACATGCAGCATTAACCAGTTCACCTTTAAAATGCACGGTACCGCCATTTACGGAAACTGGCGTAACCGGATCGGCAGCGTGAGCGGCACCCGCGACCAGGGCCAGTGAAGCAATAACAGTAGAAGCAATGTTGCTGAGTTTCATGTCTATTCCTTTAAAATGTAAATAACCCTTCCCGCGAATTATCGGGAATAAGAAATATGTTCAATTGAAAAATTGAAAGCTTATTTCGGAGGAGACAAAGTAGCTCAGGAAACTATTTTTAAATATGTCAAAACGCTGCCATTTTACCAGGTCACATCCTAATCCCGCCTAAGAAATTGACCATCACCCGAGAAGGGTCTTTACGCCCGCCGGAGGAAAACTCGCAAAGGGTGACTGACAGCGGCGCTCGCTTCTGCCAAAATACAGGCCATCCCCCCTTTCAAACGTTACAGACGGAATCTTCTCTCTGATGGCAGCAAAGATTATTGACGGTAAAACGATTGCGCAGCAGGTGCGCTCTGAAGTCGCGGAAAAAGTGAAGGCGCGTAAAGCGGCTGGTTTTCGCGCACCAGGGCTTGCCGTTGTGCTGGTTGGTAGCAACCCGGCATCGCAGATTTATGTCGGCAGCAAACGCAAAGCGTGTGAAGAGGTGGGGTTCGTCTCCCGCTCTTACGATTTGCCAGAAACCACCACCGAAGCAGAACTGCTGGAACTTATTGACACCCTGAATGCCGATAAAGAGATCGACGGTATTCTGGTCCAGCTGCCGCTGCCGGCAGGCATCGACAACGTGAAGGTACTGGAGCGTATCGCACCGGATAAAGACGTGGACGGTTTCCACCCGTATAACGTTGGCCGTCTGTGCCAGCGCGCGCCGCGCCTGCGTCCCTGCACCCCGCGCGGCATCGTGACGCTGCTGGAGCGTTATAACATCGACACCTACGGTCTGAACGCCGTAGTGATTGGCGCCTCTAACATCGTGGGCCGTCCGATGAGCATGGAGCTGCTGCTGGCCGGTTGCACCACCACCGTGACCCACCGCTTCACCAAAAACCTGCGTCATCACGTCGAGAATGCCGATCTGCTGATCGTCGCGGTCGGTAAGCCGGGCTTCATTCCCGGGGAATGGATTAAGGAAGGGGCGATTGTCGTGGACGTCGGGATTAACCGTCTGGAAAACGGCAAAGTGGTTGGCGACGTGGTTTATGAAGATGCCGCAGCGCGTGCCTCTTACATCACCCCGGTACCGGGCGGCGTAGGCCCAATGACCGTAGCAACCCTGATTCAGAATACCTTGCAGGCATGCGAGGAGTATCACGACGTAGAGGACGCGTAACATGGCGACATTTTCATTAGGTAAACATCCACACGTTGAGCTGTGCGATCTGCTGAAGCTGGAAGGCTGGAGCGAGAGCGGTGCGCAGGCCAAGATCGCCATTGCCGACGGGCTGGTTTTCGTCGACGGCGTGGTAGAAACGCGTAAGCGCTGCAAAATTGTTGCCGGTCAGACCGTCAGCTTTGACGGTCAGAGCGTGACCGTTACGGCCTGAGCCGTCTGATGCCCTAACCCTAACCCTCTCCCGGCCGGGAGAGGGGATAACAATCCCCGCACACCTATCACGGTTAATTATCGATCAACTTCAAATAATCACTATTTCATCTGTTGAAAAGTGAAAATTGAGTTGCGCGTTTTTCACGCTTTGCCCACGATAAGTAGAACGTTCTACTAAAACGTTATACTTACAATAACAGCGCCAAAAAAAGCGCTTCTCGGGGGAAATCAGCATGAGTCTGATATCAGGGTTTGTTAAATCGCTGTCTAAGTTATCGATGATTGGTCGCGCCTTAATGCTGCCAATTTCACTGCTTCCCGCTGCGGGCCTGCTGCTGGCCTTTGGCGATAAGTTTCACCTGCCGCTGATGATGAACGCGGGTGGGGTTATCTTTGATAACCTGCCCATGCTGTTTGCCATTGGCTCCGCCGTGGGTCTGGCATCGGAATCCGGCATTGCCGCACTGTCTGCCGCCGTCTCGGTGTTTGTTACCAATATCACCATCAGTACCGTGCTGAGCATTACGCCGGAAATGGCCTCTCAGGGCGGTAAATACGCTATGGTGGTAGGCATCCCGACGCTGCAGATGGGCGTCTTTGGCGGGCTTATCTGCGGTATTCTGGCGGCGTGGTGCTATAACCGTTTCCACACCATGCAGCTGCCGGAGTTCCTTGGCTTCTTCTCCGGCAAACGCTTTGTGGCGATTGCCACGGCGTTTCTCTCGTTCCTGCTCGGTCTGCTGCTGCCCTACGTCTGGCAACACATTCAGGCAGGCATCGACGCGCTCTCCGTGGTGGTGAACGGCGATAATCAGGCCGCCTCAACCTTTATCTTCGGTCTGGTCGAACGCGCCCTCATCCCGCTCGGTCTGCACCATATCTGGTATCCCTCTTTCTGGTATTCATTTGGTGATTACACCACTCAGGCGGGCCAGGTGATCCACGGCGACCAGACCATCTGGTTCAAGATGCTGGAAGAAGGGGTGAAATCCTTCAGCAGCGACACCTACCAGAACGCCGGTAAGTTCATGCAGGGTGAATTCCCGCTGATGCTGTTTGCCCTGCCTGCGGCGTGTCTGGCGATGTATCATGAAGCGCATACCAAAAATAAAAAAATCGCGGCCGGTATTCTGTTCTCTGCGGCACTCACCTGCTTCCTGACGGGGATCACCGAGCCGGTGGAGTTCACTTTCATCTTCGTCGCGCCGATCCTCTACGTCTTTAACGCCATTATGGCGGGCCTGGCGTACATGACCATGTATCTGCTGCACGCCCATATCGCCAAGTCGTTCTCGGCAGGCTTTATCGATTATCTGTCGTTCGGGATCCTGCCGTCATTCAACGGCTATCAGACCAACTTCCTCAATGCCATTATCATTGGTATTCCGATGGGCCTGATTTATTACTTCACCTTCCGTTTCGTGATCCGTCGCTTTGACGTGAAAACGCCGGGCCGTACCGAAGTGACCGCCAGCGCGGATGATAAATCCGATTCTGAACTCGCCACCGAAATCATTACCCTGCTGGGCGGTGCGCACAACATCGACTCCGTTGGCTCCTGTATCACCCGTCTGCGCCTGGAAGTGGCAAAAAGTGATGCGGTGGATAAAGATGGCCTGAACGGACTCGGTGCACGCGGCGTGGTCTTCGTGGGTGATAACGGAATTCAGGTGATTTTCGGTGCCAGAGCACAGTTTATCGCCCAGACCATTTCCACCATGATTGGCAAATAATAAGATGCCGGAACGACACGTCTCCTGTAGGCTGAGAGACGTGTCGTATCTGGCTGATAATCGGTAAATTTCAGGGAGCGGTTTTGAAGAAAGTCAGCATCATTGATGTCGCAAAGCACGCGGGTGTGTCGGTCTCTACCGTATCGCTGGTGCTGCGCCAGAAAGGGAAAATCTCCGAAGCAACGATCGAGAAGGTCAATGCCGCCATCACGACGCTGGGCTATGTTCATAACGTTGCCGCTGCTAACCTTCGCGCCAACACCTCCAACCTGATCGGCCTGATCCTGCGTGATTTCAGCGACAGTTTTTCCATCAAAGTCATGGCGAGTATCGTCCAGGAGCTGGAGAAGCAGGGCTATATGGTTTTTCTCGGCCAGCCGCTGAACGATCGGGAGCATTTAGAGCGCACCCTGCTCTCCTTTAAGCAACAGGGCGTGGCGGGCGTGATCTATCTCGCGTCGGATACGCGCTCCTCAACCCTGCCGGAGCAGATCCGCCAGTGCCCGCTGCCGCTGGTGGTGGTCTCGCAGTCTCTACTGGATGAAAAATGCAACCTGGTGATGCGCGATAACCGCCAGGCGGCAAACCTGGCCGCGCGCTATCTTATCGAGCGCGGGCACCGCAACATCGCCTACATTGGCGGACGGGAAGGCTGCCTTATTCGCGAGCAGCGCCTGCTTGGATTTCGCAGCGCAATGACCCAGAACGGGCTGGTGTGGCGCGATGAAAGCTCCCCGGCCTGCAGCGATGACACGCAAGCCGCCGCAATGGCGACCCGCCAGCTGCTTGAGAAAAACAACACCATTACCGCCCTGCTCTGCCATTCACCGGATGCGATGATCGGCTGCATTAGCGGCATTCATCAGGTGGGCCGTACCGTGGGAAAAGACGTGTTTCTGACGCAGCAGGTCGCGCTGGTGGGCTTTGAAGATATGCTGCACGTCAACCTGACCTCGCCGTCGTTTACCTATGTCTCCTCCGCAAGTGACGAGACAGGCCGCCAGGCGGCGGGTCTTATCATCCGTAAGCTGAAAGAGCCAGAGCTGCAGACGCAGCGCATTACCCTCTCCGGCCAGCTTATCGCGCGGGAATCGGCGTAAAAATCGGAATTTAGCACAGGTCAGTTTCAGCGAAATCGCTGCTATATTCCCATGATTTGTCATGGAAAATTACGATGCCTACCGTTATCACTCACGCTGCTGTTCCGCTTTGCCTGGGCTTAGGCCTGGGAACCCGGGTTATTCCTCCCCGCCTGCTTTTCGCCGGTGTCGTGCTCGCGATGCTGCCCGATGCCGACGTGCTGGCGTTTAAGTTCGGCGTTGCTTACGGCAATGTTTTCGGCCATCGCGGCTTTACCCATTCACTGCTGTTTGCCTTCGTGGTGCCGATACTCTGCGTACTGGTCGGGCGACGATGGTTCAGGGCAAGTTTGACGCGCTGCTGGCTGTTTTTAACCGTGTCGCTGCTGTCGCACAGCCTGCTCGATTCCGTCACCACCGGCGGCAAGGGCGTCGGCTGGCTGTGGCCGTGGTCAGATGAACGCTTCTTTGCGCCGTGGCAGGTGATTAAGGTCGCCCCGTTTGCCCTGTCGCGCTATACCACGCCGTACGGGCATCAGGTGATTATCTCTGAACTGCTGTGGGTGTGGCTGCCGGGAGTGGTGCTGATGGGGTTGTTGTGGTGGCGACGGAGGTAAAAAAGCCGGGTGGCGGCTACGCCTTACCCGGCCTACGGTCGTGCTTTTGTAGGCCCGGTAAGCGAAGCGCCACCGGGCGTTGCGGACTTACTTACGGCGCCAGGTGGTCCCCTGTGGGCCATCTTCCAGGATGATCCCCATTTCGGTCAGGCGATTGCGCGCTGCATCCGCTGCCGCCCAGTCTTTCGCCTGACGGGCTTCGAGACGCGCGTTAATCAGCGCTTCAATCTCTGCCACTTCGCCGTCATCCGCCTGCGCACCGCTCTGCAGGAAAGCATCCGGCTCCTGCTCCAGCAGGCCAAGCACGGAAGAGAGTTTACGCAGGTGAGAAGCCAGCGCATTCGCCGCCGCCATATCTTCTGACTTCAGGCGGTTGACTTCACGCGCCATATCGAACAGCACCGAGTAGGCTTCCGGGGTGTTGAAATCATCGTTCATCACCTCAACAAAGCGGGCCTCAAACGCCTCGCCGCCCGCGGCCTCCACGGACTTGTCGGTACCGCGCAACGCAGTGTACAGACGCTCCAGCGCAGAGCGTGCCTGTTTCAGGTTCTCTTCACTGTAGTTCAGCTGGCTGCGGTAGTGGCCCGACATCAGGAAGTAACGTACGGTTTCCGCATCGTAATACTTCAGCACGTCACGCACGGTGAAGAAGTTGCCCAGCGATTTAGACATCTTCTCGCGGTCAACCATCACCATCCCGGAGTGCATCCAGTAGTTCACATACTCGCCGCCGTGTGCACAGGTGGACTGCGCGATTTCATTTTCGTGGTGCGGGAACATGAGGTCTGAACCGCCGCCGTGAATGTCAAAATGTTTGCCCAGCTGTTTGCAGTTCATCGCCGAGCACTCAATGTGCCAGCCCGGACGCCCTTCTCCCCATGGAGATGGCCAGCTTGGTTCGCCCTCTTTGGACATCTTCCACAGCACGAAGTCCATTGGGTTACGCTTCACGTCAACCACGTCAACGCGGGCGCCAGCCTGCAGTTGGTCAAGATCCTGACGGGAAAGCGAGCCGTAGGTAGGATCGGTTGGCACTGAGAACATCACGTCGCCATTGTCCGCAACGTACGCGTGGCCGCGTTCAATCAGCTTTTCCGTGATCTCGATAATTTCGTGAATATGGTGGGTCGCACGCGGCTCGCTGTCCGGGCGCAAAATGTTTAACGCGTCGAAATCCTTGTGCATCTCAACGATCATACGATCCACCAGTGCGACAAAGCTTTCGCCATTTTCATTAGCGCGCTTGATGATTTTGTCGTCAATATCGGTGATGTTACGCACGTACTTCAGGTTATACCCGAGGAAACGCAGGTAACGCGACACGACATCGAATGCGACAAAGGTACGGCCATGGCCGATATGACAGAGATCGTAAACCGTAATACCACACACGTACATGCCGACTTCCCCGGCATGGATAGGTTTAAATTCCTCTTTCTGGCGCGTCATTGTATTAAAGATTTTTAACATCGAAGATTCCATGTAAACACGTGTGTGGACGAAAACCGGGTATTCTACCCGTAATTCAAACCCGAAGCAGCACACAATGCAAGGTGATCGCATCCTGTGGTTATGCTATAACAGGCCCCTATATCTGACCCGAACGCGGGTCGACGTACCACAATAACGGAACAGGATGCAAAAATGGTTACTTTCCACACTAATCATGGCGATATCGTAATCAAAACCTTTGATGACAAAGCGCCTGAAACAGTTAAAAACTTCCTGGACTACTGCCGCGAAGGTTTCTACAACAACACCATTTTCCACCGTGTGATCAACGGCTTTATGATCCAGGGCGGCGGTTTTGAACCGGGTATGAAGCAGAAAGAAACAAAAGAAGCGATCAAAAACGAAGCCAATAACGGCCTGAAAAACACCCGCGGCACGCTGGCGATGGCGCGTACTCAGGCACCTCACTCTGCCACCGCGCAGTTCTTCATCAACGTGGCTGACAACGACTTCCTGAACTTCTCCGGCGAAAGCCTGCAGGGTTGGGGCTACTGCGTATTCGCAGAAGTGGTTGAAGGCATGGACGTGGTCGACAAGATCAAAGCTGTTTCCACCGGCCGCAGCGGCATGCACCAGGACGTTCCAAAAGAAGACGTTGTGATTACCAGCGTGACCGTCAGCGAGTAATTCGTGGCGACACTCTTTATTGCAGATTTGCACCTGCAAACAGAAGAACCGGCGATCACCGCCGGTTTTCTGCGTTTTTTAGCGGGTGAAGCCAGACACGCCGACGCGCTTTACATCCTTGGCGACCTGTTTGAAGCCTGGATCGGCGACGACGACCCCAACCCGCTGCACCGTGAAATGGCTGCCGCCATTCACGCGCTGGTCACCTCCGGCGTTCCCTGCTACTTCATTCACGGCAACCGCGATTTTCTGGTCGGCCCTCGCTACGCCCGCGAAAGCGGCATGACGCTGCTGCCAGAAGAACAGGTGCTTGACCTCTATGGTCGAAAAGTCCTGATCATGCACGGTGACACGCTCTGTACGGACGATACCGGCTATCAGGCGTTTCGCGCGAAGGTCCACACCCCGTGGATCCAAAAGGTGTTCCTTGCCCTGCCGCTGTTTATCCGGAACCGTATCGCCGCCAGAATGCGCGCGGGCAGTAAAGCCGCCAACAGCAGCAAGTCGATGACCATCATGGACGTCAACCCGCAGGCAGTGGTCAACGTGATGGAGAAACACCACGTCCAGTGGTTAATCCACGGTCATACCCACCGTCCCGACGTGCATACGTTGGTCGCCAACGGCGAACCGGCTCACCGTGTGGTACTGGGCGCGTGGCATAGCGAAGGATCGATGGTGAAAGTCACGCCTGAAGGTGTGGAACTGATCGCTTTCCCGTTTTAATCTCCCCCGCAAAACTCATTCTATTTTTTTGAAAGATATCGGCAAATTGTTTCGATTTTAATCAGCCCGTGGTCGGCCTATCATTTATCACATCAGGGCAACACGCCCTATCCCAAACAAAACACTTAAGGATTACGACCATGAAATCTATCAAAACTTTCGTTGCAGTTGCCGCTCTGTCTCTGATCTCTTTCGGTTCTTTCGCACAAAGCGTTAGCGCGACAGCCTCAACTCTGGATCGTGCAGAAGCGAAAATTGCCGCTCAGGCTGCTGAACAGGGCGCGTCTTACAAAATCACCAGCGCACAGTTCAATAACCGCGTGCACATGACTGCAGAACTGACTAAATAAGATCGCCGTTTGCCGTGCCGCCAGTAGATCCGCGACAGCGACAAGACGATGAGGAAGGAAAGAGAATGAAAAAAATCAGCATCGTAAGTGTCCTGCTGCTGGCCGCTGGACTGTCCGCTGGCGCGATAGCAGCAGAGAATGGCTTCTGTGTACCGGAAGCCGGCTCGAATATCGACACCAGCATGGTGAATCATATTGATGTCAGCCACGCATTCGACAAAGAGAACCTGACCGCAGGGGATCTTCAGTAACCTCTCAAAACAGACCGCCTGAATGCGGTCTGTTTTGTTATTTCCGCGCACCACAACGGCTCGGTTTTTAACCGCGCAACCGTTTTCCTTGCCCGTATTACATGCTATTCTCTGTGCCCTCGAAAGCAGTGTGTTTCGCACCACAGGAGTTTTAAGACGCATGTCTTCCCGCAATAATCCGGCGCGTGTCGCCATCGTGATGGGGTCCAAAAGCGACTGGGCTACCATGCAGTTCGCCGCCGAAATCTTTGAAATCCTGAATGTTCCTAACCACGTTGAAGTGGTTTCCGCACACCGCACGCCGGATAAACTGTTCAGCTTTGCCGAAAGCGCGCAAGAGAATGGTTACGAGGTGATCATTGCTGGTGCGGGTGGTGCAGCTCATCTGCCGGGCATGATTGCCGCCAAAACGCTGGTGCCGGTACTGGGTGTTCCGGTGCAGAGCGCCGCACTGAGCGGTGTCGACAGCCTTTACTCCATCGTGCAGATGCCGCGTGGCATTCCTGTGGGTACGCTGGCCATCGGCAAAGCGGGCGCGGCAAACGCGGCTCTGCTGGCAGCGCAGATCCTAGCGACGCACGATAAAGCCTTACTTCAGCGTCTGGCGGACTGGCGTAAAGCCCAGACCGACGAGGTGCTGGACAACCCGGACCCGCGGGGTGCGGCATGAAGCAGGTTTGCGTCCTCGGTAACGGTCAGTTAGGCCGCATGCTGCGCCAGGCCGGTGAACCGCTGGGTATTGCCGTCTGGCCGGTCGGTCTGGATGCCGAACCCGAAGCCGTGCCGTTCCACCAGAGCGTCATTACCGCTGAGATTGAACGCTGGCCGGAAACCGCGCTGACCCGTGAACTGGCGCGCCATAACGCTTTTGTGAACCGCGACGTGTTCCCAATCATTGCTGACCGTCTGACGCAAAAACAGCTGTTCGACAAGCTCGGACTGGCGACCGCGCCGTGGCAGTTGCTGTCTGATAAAAGCGAGTGGAACGATGTCTTCGCTATGCTGGGCGAACTGGCGATTGTAAAGCGTCGCGTCGGCGGTTATGACGGCCGCGGACAGTGGCGTTTGCGCGCGCACGAAACCGCCGAACTGCCGGAAGAGTGCTACGGAGAGTGCATCGTTGAGCAGGGCATCAACTTCAGCGGTGAAGTGTCGCTGGTTGGCGCTCGCGGCCACGACGGGCGTACCGTATTTTATCCTCTCACCCATAACCTGCATCAGGACGGAATCTTACGCACCAGCGTCGCCTTCCCGCAGGCCAATGCTGAACAGCAGGCCCAGGCGGAAGAGATGCTCTCGGCCATTATGCATGAACTGGGTTATGTGGGCGTGATGGCGATGGAGTGTTTTGTAACGCCATCTGGTCTGCTGATCAACGAACTGGCACCGCGCGTTCACAACAGCGGTCACTGGACGCAAAACGGCGCATCAATCAGCCAGTTTGAGCTGCACCTGCGCGCCATTACTGACCTGCCGCTGCCGCAGCCGGTGGTTAACAGCCCTTCAGTGATGATCAACCTGATCGGTACCGATCTGAACTACGACTGGCTGAAGCTGCCGCTGGTGCACCTGCACTGGTACGACAAAGAGGTTCGTCCGGGGCGTAAAGTGGGTCACCTGAACCTGAACGACAGCGACGCAGGCCGCCTGAGCGCTACCCTGGAAGCGATGATCCCTCTCCTGCCGCCGGAATACGCAAGCGGGATTGTCTGGGCGCAATCAAAGCTCAAATAAGCGATAATTGCCGGGGAGTTGATCTTCCCCTTCCCCGGCCTCTCCTCACGCGCGTAAAATCCCCCTCCATTGCTGTTTTGATTTCTGGAATAACCATGAACGATGGAACGGATTATCGCGCGATACTCGCGTCCGATACCCCTTTGATTGACGTTCGCGCGCCGATCGAATTTGCGCAGGGTGCGATGCCTGCGGCAATCAACCTGCCTTTGATGAACGACGACGAACGCGCCGCCGTGGGGACCTGCTACAAACGCCAGGGGCCCGACGCTGCGCTGGCGCTCGGCCATAGTCTGGTGAACGGCGACACGCGGGAGGCCCGGATCAACGCCTGGCACGAAGCCTGTCTTGCCCGTCCTGAAGGCTTTATCTGCTGCGCGCGCGGCGGACAGCGCTCGCATATCACGCAGGCCTGGCTGAAAGAGGCGGGCGTGGATTACCCGCTGATCCGCGGCGGCTATAAAGCCCTGCGTCAGACGGCGATTCAGGTCACTATTGAGCAGTCACAAAAACCGATGGTGCTTATCGGCGGCTGTACCGGAAACGGTAAAACGTTGCTGGTGAAGCAGCACGCGCAGGGGATCGATCTGGAAGGGCTGGCCCACCATCGCGGCTCATCGTTTGGCCGCACGCTGACGCCACAGCTTTCCCAGGCAAGCTTTGAAAATCATCTGGCCGTCGAGCTGTTGAAAAAAGATGCTGCACGTTGGGTGCTGGAGGATGAGGGCAGGATGATTGGCTCTAACCATCTGCCGGAATGCCTGCGCGACCGGATGGCCGAAGCCCCTATCGTGGTGGTAGAGGATCCGTTTGACATTCGTCTTGAGCGCCTGCGCGAAGAGTATTTCGACCATATGTGGGCCGATTTTTCTGCCGCCTACGGCGAAGAGGCAGGCTGGAAGGAGTATAGCGAGTACCTGCACCACGGTCTGTTCGCCATTCGCCGCCGTCTGGGGCTGCAGCGTTATGCGGAATTCACCGCGCTGTTAGATTCCGCACTGCTGGAACAACAACGCTCTGGCAGCACTGACGCACACTTTAGCTGGCTTGCGCCGCTGCTCAGTGATTATTACGACCCGATGTACGGCTATCAGCTGGAGAAGAAAGCGGAGAAGATTGTGTATCGCGGGACGTATGGCGAGGTCGCTGACTGGCTTGATCGCTAATAGAAAGCCGGGTGGCGAGGTAAAAGCAAAACGGCAACCTGGTTGCCGTTTTTAATGTTTGTACCCTCTCCCTGTGGGAGAGGGTCAGGGTGAGGGCATCAGACCGCACCCTGTGCTTCGACATTAGAAGTCGTAACGCAGACGCACCAGGTTCATATCGCCCAGGTTGTCGGTGCTGGAGGTGAACACGTGTTCGTAATCCACACGGAAACCGTAGTCCAGCTGGAAGCTGATACCCACACCGTTGTCGATGCGCTGGTAGTTACGGCCGTTCACGTACTCGATACGGTCACCCATGAAGTATGGCTGGATGGATTTAACCGCATACTGATTGATTGGGAATTTGTACCCTGCGAAGTATTCGATACCCCATGCGTCACCGGCAAAGTAGTCGTTAACAGACACTTTTTTGGTGGTCAGGAAGTTCTGGTACCAGCCGCCGCCAGCAGAGAAGGTCCAGTTATCCGGTGTCCAGCTGAGCGCGGTACCGAGGATGTTCTGGTCATAGGTTTTGCTGTCGCCGTTGTCCGGGTTACGCATATCCGCACGGGTGTAGTTCCATGCCGCGCCCCAGGTCAGATCGGTGGTCAGGTGGTAATCGATACCCAGGGAACCGCCGCCTTTACGCTTGTAGCGCAGACCGTTGCCCGGCAGGTATTCGCTGTCTTCAAACAGGTAAGAGGCGTAGATATCAGCATCGCCAACGGTTTTCTTATATTTCAGCATATTGCGTGAACGATAAGAGCCATCGTAGTCGCCGTTGATACCGTTACCTGGTGCCTGACCGATCATGTCGTAGTCCCAGATATCGGTTTTCACGCCCACCACATCATAGTACACGCTGTTCTGTTGACCGAAGGTCAGCGTACCCCAGGTGTCGCTCTTCAGGCCGGTGTAGAGCATACGGCGCGTGGTGTCGTGAGCACCTTCGGCATAGTGATGATCCCAGTTGAACTGGGCAGGGATATTCACACCCAGTTCGTAGTAGCTGATCCAGCTGATGTCGTCGAACAGATAGTAATCTGCCGCAAAACGGAAACGGGTGCCGCCGTCGAAACCGTTACGTTTGTAGCTGTTTTTACCGTCGTCGCCCGTCATGTTCTGGAACTGAGGACGAATACTGCCGCCAACGGTGAAGTTCAGACGGCTCAGCGGGTTACCCGCCTGAGGATCTTGCTTAAGAACCGTGATTTCCGCCTGAGATGCGAAGGAGGTTAATGCCACTGCTGCGCCAATAGCTGTCGCCAGCGCGGTTGTTTTTATAGTCATTATTTTTCCTTAATAGACACGCTGCTAAATATTTAGCGTGTGAATATTAACTGGAAATAATCGGGCTGTGTGGGCGGGTTTTTAATGTTTTGTGCTACCAAATGAGTGGGTATTATCGATTTGTGCTGTTAACGGGCTGCACACCAGCATTTAAACCGGTACGCAACCATCACGTCTGTGAACTAACTGACAAACTGGCGGAACAATGCCTTGCCTTTTAACAGCCGCGTTCCAAGCCAGCCGCCGCAAAGTGAAAGCAGAAGCGCACCGCACACCGGCAGCGTCAGCCACAGGCGCCAGTCTGGCTCCCACGGGAAGTCGAAGACTTTCGACTGCAGCACTGCCAGCGCCGCCTCTGCGCCAATGGCGGCCACCAGGCCTGCCACCAGCCCCAGCAGGGCGAACTCGCTCCACAGCGTAGCTCTCAGCAGACGCTTGCCGGCTCCCAGCGTACGGTAGACCACCAACTCCTGATGACGCTGACGCATGCCAACCTGCACCTGTGCCAGCAGCAACAGCACGCCGCAAATCGTCACCAGTACCACCATCACCTCCAGCGCGCGGCTGACCTGCTCCAGCACCTGACCGACCTGTTTCAGTATCGCGCCAATATCCAGCAGGCTGACCGTCGGGAATTCCCGGTTAAGCTGCGTCAACATGCCGTTGCCGTTTTCCCAGCGGAAGCTGGTGAGCCAGCTCTGCGGCTGTCCATCCAGCGCCCCGACAGGGAAGATAAAGAAGAAGTTTGGCCGCAGGCTTTCCCAGTCCACTTTGCGCAGGCTGGTCACTCTGGCGCTGAAATCCTGCGTGTCGCCGGTAAAGGTCACGCTATCTCCCAGCTTCACATTCAGACGCTTTGCCAGTCCCTCTTCCATCGACACTTCCCCGGCCTTTGGCGGCCAGCTTCCGGCGGTGATCGGGTTGTGATCCGGGCGCTTCTCCTGCCAGGTAAGGTTTAGCTCACGGTTGAGCGACTCATCTTTATTCCCCTCCGTCGACTGACCGTTGATCTGCGTCAGGCGCGCACGCACGATCGGATAGAACGACTCGGGAATAATGTGATGCTCAGACAGAAAACCCTTCAGTGGCGTCACCTGTTCTGGAGCAATATTGATCAGAAAATAGTTCGGGCTTTCCGGCGGAAGCTGCTGTTGCCAGCGATCCAGCAGATCGCCGCGCAGCACCAGCAAAAGCGCCAGCAGCATAAACGAGAGCGAAAACGCCGAAAGCTGGCTCAGCGTTGACCACGGCTGATGCAGCAGACGGTTCACCGCCAGCCGCACGGGAAGGGATTTAATCGTCATCCTTTTCAGAACAGTGAGCAACATCCAGCCCAGCATGCCACACAGCAGCGCCAGAACCACCGCCCCGACCAGCACGGCCCACAGCAGGGTACTCCCGCCCATCAGCCAGGCAAGGAGCCCGATCACCACGGCTATCATCACCGGCAGGTAGTATTTAAGCGGCCAGACGCTGGCCACCACATCGCGGCGCAGCACGCGCAGCGGCTGGGTG
Organism: Enterobacter sp. T1-1; assembly: GCF_000710795.1. Taxonomy (NCBI): domain Bacteria; kingdom Pseudomonadati; phylum Pseudomonadota; class Gammaproteobacteria; order Enterobacterales; family Enterobacteriaceae; genus Enterobacter; species Enterobacter sp. T1-1. The sequence goes on from NZ_JALW01000021.1 coordinate 63,762, forward strand.
GCGAGCAGGAGCCGGTACGGGCGCAATCCCACCAGCAATGAAATCACGGTCATCGCGCCAATCGCCCACAGCCATGGCCAGAGGCTTGCTGGCGGCAACGCGGCAGGCAGTACCGGTTTCAGGAGCATCATCAGCAGCTTTTCAAAAAGCAGACCTGTCGCCCCACCGGTGACGGCCGACAGCGCCAGCACCATCAGCCACTGGCCAACAATCAGCCTCCGCAATTGCGCCCTGCCCGCGCCAAGGGTTTTGAGGATCGCCACCAGATCGTAACGGCTGCGGCAGTAGTGTCCCATCGCCACGGCAACCGCCGCGACGGCCAGCAGCAGGGTTAACAGCGCCGAGAGCAGCAGGAACTGCTGAGAGCGTTCAAGAGACTTGCCGAGCGCGCCCTCATCCTGCTCAAGCCCGTACCAGCGGTGCTCCGGTTTTAACTGCGGCAGAAGCCATTTTTCATACGCCTCCAGCTGCGCAGGCGTGCCGCCAAACTTATAGCGCCAGGTGACGCGGCTCCCCGGCTGGACGGCGTTGGTTTTCGCCACGTCTGCGGTGTTCATCAGCAAGCGTGGGGCGAGCTGGAACGGGTTGAAGCCGGAATCGGGTTCCTGAACCACCTCCCCGGCAATGGTCAGCGTCGCGTCCCCCACGTCAATGCTGTCACCTGTTTTCAGGTTCAGCAGCGCCATCAGTCGCGGCGCCAGCAGCACCGTACCGGGTTTCGGCTTGACGCCTGGCGGGCTGGTCTGCAGTTCACCGTACATCGGGTAGATATTATCCACGGCTTTGACGCTGGCCAGCTGCGGCGTGTCACCGGCGAAGGTCATGGTCTGGAAGCTTATCTGCTCCCCGACCTTGAGCCCCCGCTTGCGCGCTTCGTCGATCCAGCCCGGCGGGACGGCACGCGAGCTTTGCAGCGCCCTGTCGCCCGCCATAAATTCGCGGCTTTGCTGGCTAAGCCCTTTCTCCATGCGATCGCTGACGCTGCCCAGCGCCAGCACGCAGGCCACCGCCAGGCTTAACGCCAGCCAGACGATCAGCAGCGAAGGCGAGCGCCACTCGCGCCAGAACCAGCGGGCAATCATGCTTCCTCCTGCAATTCACCGTTGACCAGCCGCAGGCGGCGATCGCAGCGGGCGGCCAACTGCGGATCGTGCGTGACCAGAATCAGCGTGGTGCCATGTTCCCGGTTGAGCGAGAACAGCAGATCGGCAATCTTATCGCCGGTTTTACGGTCCAGGTTCCCGGTGGGTTCATCGGCAAACAGCACCTCCGGGCGACCATTAAATGCGCGGGCCAGCGCCACGCGTTGCTGCTCTCCACCGGAAAGCTGCGCCGGAAGATGGTCAAGGCGTTTCCCCAGCCCCAGCTGTTCCAGCAATGCCTTCGCATGATCGCGGCTTTCACGGCTGCTTTCTCCGCGCAGCAGCGCGGGCAACTCAACATTTTCCAGCGCGTTCAGGGTGGGGATCAGCATGAAGGACTGAAACACAAAACCGATGTGACGGGCACGTAGCGCGGCACGCGCCTCTTCATCAAGCTGATGCAGCGGCTGTCCGACCAGGTTAACCTCGCCGCTGCTGCCGTCGTCCAGTCCGGCCAGAATAGCCAGCAGCGTGGACTTACCGGAACCGGATTCGCCAATCAGCGCAATGGTTTCGGCAGGTTTGACAACGAGTTCAACTCCGGTGAGGATGGAAAGCTCGTGTTCCCCCTGACCGACGGACTTCTTAAGACGATGAACTTCAACAATGTTTTCCGCTGGCATTTGCCCTTCCTGTTTTTGATTCTGATGACTTTCCGCGCGGCGGCAGCGGACACGTTACTGGTTCTCGGCGACAGCCTCAGCGCAGGCTATCGTATGGCGGCCAGTGCGGCCTGGCCGGCTCTGCTCAACGAAAAATGGCAGAGCAAAACGTCTGTTATCAACGCCAGCATCAGCGGTGATACCTCGCAGCAGGGCTTGTCGCGTCTGCCAGCCTTGCTCAAACAGCATCAACCGCGATGGGTACTGGTGGAGCTGGGCGGTAACGACGGATTGCGTGGCTTCCAGCCTCAGCAAACGGAACAAACCCTGCGCACCATCCTGAAGGACATTAAAGCGGCGAACGCCCAGCCGCTGCTGATGCAAATTCGCCTGCCCGCCAACTACGGTCGTCGGTATAATGAAGCCTTTAGCGCGATCTACCCTAAGCTTGCCAACGAGTTTGATATTCCGCTGCTGCCATTTTTCATGGAAGAGGTCTATCTCAAACCCAACTGGATGCAGGATGACGGGATCCACCCCAATCGCGATGCACAGCCGTTTATTGCCGACTGGATGGCAACGCGGCTGGCTCCTTTAGTTAACCATGACTCCTGATTAAGCGGAGATCCTGACAGGTAAAGTTATGCAAAAATCGGTCTTAATTACAGGATGTTCCAGCGGAATTGGTCTTGAAAGCGCGCTCGAATTAAAGCGTCAGGGATTTCAGGTGCTGGCGGCCTGCCGTAAACCTGACGATGTGGAACGCCTCAACGGGATGGGGTTCACCAGCGTGTTGCTGGATCTGGACTCACCGGAAAGCGTTGAACGCGCCGCCGATGAGGTGATCGCCCTTACCGGCAACCGTCTGTACGGTCTGTTCAATAATGCCGGTTACGGTCTCTATGGCCCGCTGAATACGATCTCCCGCGAACAGCTTGAACAACAGTTTTCCAGCAACTTTTTCGGTGTGCATCAGCTCACCATGCGCCTGCTTCCGGCGATGCTGCCTCACGGTGAAGGGCGTATCGTGATGACCTCCTCGGTGATGGGGCTGATTTCTACCCCCGGCCGCGGCGCGTATGCCGCCAGCAAATATGCGCTGGAAGCATGGTCGGACGCCCTGCGCATGGAGTTGCGTCACAGCGGGATTAAGGTGAGCCTGATTGAACCCGGCCCCATCCGCACCCGTTTTACGGATAACGTCAACCAGACGCAGGCGGACAAACCGGTCGAAAACCCCGGCATCGCCGCACGTTTTACCCTTGGGCCGGAAGCGGTTGTCGCGAAAGTGCGCCATGCTTTTGAGAGCGATAACCCAAAAATGCGCTATCCGGTAACGCTAGTCACCCATGCCGTAGGCTGGTTAAAACGTCTGCTGCCGGGCCGGATGATGGACAAAATTTTACACGGTTGAGTTGAAGCGACGACGCTCACCCCCCATGTAAATAACAAACCGATAAAAGAGAATGCCGCATGTCCGTACAGAATATCGTCAATATTACTGAAGCAAACCTGCAACAGGTCCTCGAACAGTCGATGGTTAAACCGGTACTGTTCTACTTCTGGTCTGAACGCAGCCAACACTGTCTGCAACTGACGCCGGTCCTCGAAAGCCTTGCCGCACAATACAATGGCCAGTTTATTCTCGCCAAACTGGACTGTGATGCAGAACCCATGGTGGCCTCACAGTTTGGCCTGCGCGCCATCCCCACGGTCTATCTTTTCCAGAATGGACAGCCTGTTGATGGCTTCCAGGGACCGCAGCCTGAAGAGGCGATCCGCGCCCTGCTGGATAAAGTGCTGCCGCGTGAGGAGGAGCTAAAAGCGCAGGAAGCCATGGCGCTGATGCAGGAAGGTAAATACGACGAAGCCCTGCCGCTGTTGAAAGACGCCTGGCAGCTCTCTAAGCAGAACAGCCAGATTGGCCTGCTGCTGGCTGAAACGCAGATTGCCCTGCACCGCTCAGAAGATGCCGAAGCCGTGCTAAAAACGATCCCGTTGCAGGATCAGGACACCCGCTATCAGGGCCTGGTAGCGCAAATTGATCTGCTGAAACAGGCGGCGGATACCCCGGAAATCCAGCAACTCCAGCAGCAGGTTGCCGATAACCCGGCCGACGCAGCGCTGGCAAGCCAGCTGGCACTCCAGCTGCACCAGGTGGGTCGAAATGAAGAGGCCCTGGAACTGCTGTTCAGCCACCTGCAAAACGATCTGGCTGCCGCAGACGGTCAGGCGCGGAAAATGTTCCAGGAGATCCTGGCCGCGCTGGGTACCGGCGATGCGCTGGCCTCGAAGTACCGTCGTCAGCTGTACGCGCTGCTCTACTAAAAAAAATGCCCGGTGGCGCTCACGCTTACCGGGCCTACACAAACAGGCTTAATCCGCTTTTTTTAGCTGTGTGACCACCAGCTGGTGGCGCGCGTTGTAGAACTTCCTATACGTCAGATAACAGGCAATGATGGTCGACAGGCTCGCCGTGGAGAGCAGCATAAAGGTCACCATGATCTGATATTTGATCGCTTTCACCGGATCAATGCCAGCGAAGATCAGCCCTGACATCATCCCCGGCAGACTCACCAGCCCGACCGTTTTCGCCGAATCCACCGTAGGGATCAGCGACGCGCGGATACTCTCACGAATCAGCCGCGCCGACGCCACTTTTGGCGTGGCCCCCAGGCTTAACTTCTCCTGCAGCTTCTGTTGCTCACTGCTGAAGCGCTGGCCAAGGTTGTTGTAGCACAGCCCTACCGCCACCATGGCGTTCCCGGCGATCATCCCGGAGATGGGGATCACCTGCATCGGCGTAAACTCAATAGAGCCAGATAGCACCAGCACCGCCAGCGTCAGCGCGGTCCCGGTCGTAATGGCAATAAATGACGAGACAAACGCCTTATCGATATATTTGCTGCGCTTCTGCGCATTCCACGCTGCGTTGAAGCAGATAAACAGCACCATCAGCAGCGTCAGCACCGCGTGGTTGACGTTAAAGATGTACTTCAGCACATAGCCAACGATGATGAGCTGAATCACTGCGCGGCAGATGCTCCAGAGGATATCTTTCTCCAGCCCCAGCTTTTCCCGGTAGCTCACTAAAATCGCCACCAGTACCAGCACCATGGAAAACGCCAGCGATGCGTTGGTGATATTATGCTCACCCATGGTTTGCCTCCTGCCATTTCCCACCCTGCGGCTGCAGCGTGATGACATCATCCGCATGGGCAATTTCATTTGCGTCGTGCGTCACCCACAGCACGGCAATATTTTGTTCACTGGCGTAGCGATGGATAATATCGTTCACGTTGCGCTTGTTGGCCTCATCCAGCGCGCTGGTGATCTCGTCCAGCAGCAGCACCTTCGGTAAAAACTGCAGGTTACGAATCAGCGAAACGCGCTGCTTTTCGCCCCCGGAGAGCTCATTAATGGATTTGGTCAATGTCTCCTGCGCCAGGCCAAAGCGGGCCAGGTCAGCGATAAATTTATTCGGCTCCGGCGTTTGCTGGCGAATCTGCCACGGGAAGATCAGGTTGTCATAGACCGTTTCGCCGAACAGTGAAGGGGTCTGTACACAATAAGAGACCTGCTGGCGATAGCGTTCCGGGGAGAGGGTCGCAATATCGTGGCCCTCAAACAGAACGGTTCCCTCCGTAGGACTTAGCAGTGAAGCCACAATTTTCAGCAACGTGCTTTTGCCGCAGCCTGACGGCCCGGTGATTAATTTAAACTCGCCCGGTGAAAGGCAAAATTCGACGTGCTGAAGGATCGTATTCCCCCCAACACGAAACCCGACATCCCTGAGATGTAATATGTTTTTTTGATCGTTCATTCCGCTTCCGTTAACCACTTCTGGTAAAAATCGTCTGTAGCATAATCCTTTGTCCCTTCCCAGCCTATTTTCAGAGGCGAATTTCAGCCCGATAGCCGATATACTGATGAACAATAAACATGCATTTTTACTCATCAACAGCATGCAAAACAGGAGGTTTTTATGCTTATCGTTGTTCCAGTCCTTATATTCGTTGCGCTGGTTATTGTGGGCGCCGGGGTCAAAATTGTCCCGCAGGGATATCAGTGGACCGTTGAACGCTTCGGCCGCTACACCAATACACTCCAGCCAGGTTTGAGCCTGATTGTTCCCTTCATGGACAGAATTGGTCGCAAGATCAACATGATGGAACAAGTGTTGGATATCCCCTCGCAGGAAGTTATTTCGAAGGATAACGCCAACGTCACCATCGATGCCGTCTGTTTTATTCAGGTAATTGATGCGCCCAAAGCCGCCTATGAGGTGAGCAACCTGGAGCTAGCGATTGTTAATCTGACGATGACCAACATCCGTACGGTACTCGGCTCTATGGAGCTGGACGAAATGCTCTCTCAGCGTGACAGCATCAACACCCGTCTGCTGCACATTGTTGATGAAGCGACAAACCCGTGGGGCATTAAAGTCACCCGCATTGAAATCCGGGACGTTCGCCCACCTGCGGAGCTTATCGCTTCGATGAACGCCCAGATGAAGGCAGAACGAACCAAGCGCGCCTATATTCTGGAAGCCGAAGGGGTGCGTCAGGCGGAGATCCTGAAAGCCGAAGGGGAAAAACAGTCGCAAATTCTGAAAGCGGAAGGGGATCGCCAGTCTGCCTTCTTGCAGGCAGAGGCGCGTGAACGTTCTGCCGAAGCGGAAGCCCGCGCAACCCAGATGGTATCCGAGGCCATTGCCGCCGGTGACATCCAGGCCGTGAACTACTTTGTCGCGCAAAAATATACCGATGCGCTGAAAGAGATCGGCTCGGCAAATAACAGCAAAGTGGTGATGATGCCGCTGGATGCCAGCAGTCTGATGGGCTCCATCGCCGGGATTGCTGAACTTATCAAAGACAGCGGAAACGAGCGCAAAAAATGATTGAGCTGATCGTCGCACATCCTCATGCTTTCTGGCTAAGCCTGGGTGGCTTACTGCTGGCCGCAGAGATGCTTGGTGGCAACGGTTATCTGCTCTGGAGCGGTGTGGCCGCGGTGATTACCGGGCTGCTGGTCTGGCTGCTCCCCCTGGACTGGGCGTGGCAGGGCGCGCTGTTTGCCGTGCTGACGCTGGTGGCCGCCTGGCTGTGGTGGCGCTGGCTGAACCGTCAGGTTAACGAGCAAAAACCGCTGGATACCCACCTCAATCAGCGTGGACAGCAGATCGTCGGCCAGCACTTTACGCTTGAGACAGCGCTGGTGAACGGCCGCGGACATATGCGCGTGGGCGATAGCTCCTGGCCGGTGGTGGCCGACGATGACCTCAGCGCCGGGACGCGGGTTGAGGTCATCGCGGTGGAAGGGATTACGCTTCGGGTGAAAGCCTGCTAAGCCTGCGCCTTACGATGACAGCAGCCGGCAAGATTATCGATAATCGGGCAGTCGGCGCTGTCATCTCCCGGACAGGATTCCGCCAGCGCCAGCAGCTGCTTGCGCATCGCTTCCAGTTCCGTAATGTGCCGTTCAATCTCCGCCACTTTTTCCAGCGTCCGTTTTTTTACATCTGCGCTGTGGCGTTTTGGATCGTTGAACAGATTCACCAGCTCACCGCACTCTTCAAGGTTAAAACCCACCTGACGCGCCTGACGCAGTAAGGTCAGCTCGTCCAGATGCAGTTGCGTGTAGCTACGGTAGCCGTTTTCGCTGCGCAGCGGCGGCGTCACCAGCCCCTTCTCTTCATAAAAGCGGATTGCTTTGCTGGTCAATCCGGTTTTTTTCGCAACATCGCTGATATTCACATTTCCCCCTTGACCTTCCCCTTGATGGAAGGTTTAACCTTCATAACAGTTAGCGAAAAGCGTTACTCCGGTCAACAACTGACCAGTTCATTATACGGGAGTTTTGTTATGTCTCACACAATTGACCTGACACTGGACGGCCTCTCCTGCGGCCACTGTGTCAAACGCGTAAAAGAAAGTCTGGAACAGCGTCCTGATGTCGAAAGCGCTGACGTCACTATCGATCACGCCGCCGTCACCGGCAGCGCCAGTGCGCAAGCGCTGATTGATACCATCAAACAGGCAGGTTATGGGGCGGAGCTGAGCCACCCAAAGGCTAAACCGCTGGCAGAGTCATCATCCCCGTCGGAAGCACTGACAGCGGCCACTCCTGAGCTTCCGGCAGCTGATGATATCGATGACAGCCAACAGCTGCTGATCAACGGCATGAGCTGCGCCAGCTGCGTCTCCCGGGTGCAAAATGCCTTGCAGGCGGTACCCGGAGTCGCGCAGGCACGGGTCAATCTTGCGGAGCGTACTGCGCTGGTTATGGGCAGCGCCTCCGCCGCAGAATTAGTGCAGGCCGTTGAAAAAGCGGGCTATGGCGCAGAGGCCATCGAAGATGATGCCAAACGCCGCGAACGCCAGCAGGAAACGGCTATCGCCACCATGAAACGCTTCCGCTGGCAGGCCATTGTTGCGCTGCTGGTCGGGATCCCGGTGATGGTGTGGGGCATGATCGGTGACAACATGATGGTCACCGACGATAACCGCACGCTGTGGCTGGTCATTGGTATTATTACGCTTGGTGTAATGGTATTTGCAGGCGGACATTTCTACTCCAGCGCCTGGAAGAGCCTGAAAAACCGCACCGCAACCATGGATACGCTGGTGGCCCTCGGCACGGGTGCGGCATGGCTCTACTCCATGAGCGTGAACGTCTGGCCACAGTGGTTCCCGATGGAAGCCCGCCATCTCTATTATGAAGCGAGCGCGATGATCATCGGCCTGATTAACCTGGGCCATATGCTGGAAGCCCGTGCCCGTCAGCGCTCCTCAAAGGCGCTGGAGCGGCTGCTGGATTTAACCCCCCCGACCGCCCGCGTGGTCACTGACGACGGAGAAAAAAGCGTTCCGCTGGCCGAGGTTCAGCCCGGTATGACGCTGCGTCTGACCACCGGTGACCGTGTTCCCGTGGACGGAGACATTACGCAGGGCGAAGCCTGGTTTGACGAAGCGATGCTCACCGGGGAACCCATTCCGCAGCAGAAATCACAGGGTGATAATGTGCATGCCGGTACGGTGGTGCAGGACGGTAGCGTGCTGTTCACCGCCAGTGCGGTGGGAAGCCACACCACGCTGTCCCGTATTATCCGCATGGTGCGCCAGGCACAGAGCAGTAAGCCTGAAATAGGTCAACTGGCCGATAAAATCTCCGCCATTTTTGTGCCGGTAGTAGTGGGCATCGCGCTGCTGAGCGCGGCTATCTGGTATTTCTTCGGCCCGGCGCCGCAAATTATCTATACCCTGGTGATCGCCACCACGGTACTGATTATCGCCTGTCCTTGCGCGCTCGGCCTTGCGACGCCGATGTCGATTATCTCCGGCGTGGGACGCGCCGCCGAATTTGGCGTGCTGGTACGTGATGCAGATGCCCTGCAACGCGCCAGCACTCTCGACACGCTGGTCTTTGATAAAACCGGTACCCTGACCGAAGGTAAACCGCAGGTTGTATCCGTGCATACCTCAGGCTTCGCGGAGGCTGACGCGCTGCGTCTCGCCGCGGCCCTGGAACAAGGCTCCAGCCACCCGCTGGCGCGAGCCATCATTGAGAAAGCCGGTGAGGCCAGCCTGCCGCAGGTGAACAACTTCCGCACCCTGCGCGGATTAGGCGTCAGCGGTGAGGCCGAAGGACACACACTGCTGCTGGGTAACCAGGCCCTGATGAATGAAAACGGCATAGCAACTTCAGCGCTGGAAAGTGAACTGAATGCCCAGGCATCACAGGGCGCAACCCCTGTCCTGCTTGCTGTGGACGGTCATATTGCGGCCCTGCTGGCCGTGCGCGATCCGTTACGTCAGGACAGTGTGGATGCCTTACAACGACTGCACCGCGCGGGCTACCGCCTGGTGATGTTAACCGGGGATAACCCAACCACGGCCAACGCCATCGCCAGAGAGGCGGGGATCGATGAAGTCATTGCCGGTGTCCTGCCGGACGGCAAAGCGGACGCCATTAAAACGCTGCAACAACAGGGGCGCCAGGTCGCGATGGTTGGCGACGGTATTAACGATGCGCCGGCGCTGGCACAGGCAGAGGTGGGGATTGCCATGGGAAGCGGGAGCGACGTTGCCATTGAGACGGCAGCTATCACACTGATGCGACACAGCCTGATGGGTGTTGCCGATGCGCTGGCGATTTCGAAAGCCACGTTGCGCAACATGAAGCAGAACCTGCTGGGTGCGTTTATCTATAACTCGCTCGGTATCCCTATTGCTGCCGGCATTCTGTGGCCCCTGACCGGTACGCTGCTTAACCCGGTGGTCGCAGGTGCAGCGATGGCGCTCTCCTCCATTACCGTGGTGAGCAACGCCAACCGGCTGCTGCGCTTTAAACCGAAAGCGTAATACGTTGTAGGCCGGGGAAGCGCAGCGCCACCCGGCTTTTTTACCTGATGGCGCTGCGCTTATCAGGCTTACGAAACGTGCCGACGTTCACCTGTTGCGCCGCCCTTCCCCACGCGTTAGCATGAACCTTTCCGTTTATGGAGCGCGTATGAGTCTGTTTCGCCGTATAAAAACATCGTTTCGCGCCCTCTTCCCCCGCCGTTATACCTGGCCCGGAATGGATATTTCGCTCCCCGGCGGTCAGCATCTGCACCTGGTGGGCAGCATACATATGGGCACGCAGGATATGTCTCCGCTGCCCTCTGGTCTGTTATCCCTCCTGAAGCAGGCCGATGCGCTGGTGGTTGAGGCGGATATTTCAGGCCACGAGTCTCCCTTTGCCGGGCTGGAGAGCGATTTGACCCTGGCCGACCGTCTGGACGAGGCTCAGCTCGCCGAACTGACGCGCGTGGCGGATGAAACCGGCGTTTCGCTCTCGATGCTGGACACCCTGCCGCTCTGGCAGATTGCCATGATATTACAGGCGACGCAGGCGCAGCGTCTGGGTCTGCGCGGTGATTACGGTATTGATTACCAGCTGCTGAATGCGGCCCGGGCACGCCGTCTGCCGATCATTGAGCTGGAAGGTACCGATAGCCAGATTGCCCTCCTTCGCCAGCTGCCTGATGACGGTCTCATTCTTCTTGATGATACGCTGACGCACTGGCATACCAACGCCCGTCTGCTGCAAACCATGATTGGCTGGTGGCTGGATGCCCCGCCTGCTGAGGGGAAATTAACGCTGCCGTCGACGTTCAGCGAATCGCTTTATGATGTGCTGATGAACGCACGCAATGCGGCATGGCGGCAGACGCTGCATGCGTTACCTGCCGGGCATTACGTGGTTGCGGTGGGGGCATTACATTTGTACGGAGAAGGGAATTTGCCGTCGCTGCTGAAATAAAAAAATGGCCAATATTTCTATTGGCCCGTCAAAGAGGAATTTCATCGTTTTTATTATGCCGAAGGAGACCTTCGGTTGAGCCGATTGTCGCTCAAAGTGACCATCACTGCCAATACTATTGCGCAAGATGGTGCTATTTTTTAGACAAACGTCAGGCGTATGCTGTCAGCATGAATTGTCTGTCGTAAGAAGGATAGCTATGACTCCCGCCGTTAAATTACTCGAAAAAAACAAAATTTCTTTCCGGATCCACACTTACGATCACGATCCGAACGAAACCAATTTTGGTGATGAAGTGGTGCGCAAACTGGGGCTGAACGCCGACCAGGTCTATAAAACGCTGCTGGTGGCCGTGAATGGCGATATGAAGCATCTCGCCGTCGCGGTCACGCCCGTGGCTGGGCAACTGGATCTGAAGAAAGTGGCCAAAGCGCTGGGAGCGAAAAAGGTAGATATGGCAGACCCAATGGTTGCGCAACGCACCACGGGTTATCTGGTGGGCGGGATCAGCCCGCTCGGGCAGAAAAAACGCCTGCCAACGCTGATTGACGCCCCTTCTCAGGAATTTGAAACCATCTATATTTCCGGCGGCAAGCGCGGGCTGGATATCGAACTGGCCGCAGGCGATCTGGCCAAAATGCTGGATGCGAAGTTTGCGGATATTGCGCGCAGGGATTAAAAGAAAAAGCCGGGTGGCGGCTGCGAGGTAAAAGCAAAACGGTAACAGACGTTACCGTTTTTTGTGTTCGCGCCCTCTCCCGATGGGAGAGGGTTGGGGTGAGGGCATCAGGCCGCACAACGTTACTGCCAGCTCACCTCGCCTTTCGGCTCATACGCATTCACGTCGATCGGTGAATTCTGCTCGATAAACTGCTTCAGAACCTCGGCATCAATAAAGCCGGTATTCACATAGCCCGGTTTATTATCGATGTGCGGATAACCGTCGCCGCCGGTGGCGTTAAAGCTTAAGGTTGCCAGACGGTAGGTTTTCGCGGGATCAACCGGCTCACCCTTGATTTTGAGATCGTTGAGCTTGCCGTCTTTGGCCACAAAGCTGACGTTAGCGAACTGCGGATAGGCGCCGGAGTCCGGCTTCATCTGCGCCACGGCGGTAAGGTACTCAATCACCTCTTTCCCGCTCATATCGGCATAAACCACCACGTTGCCAAACGGCTGCACCTTCAGCACATCTTTATAGGTGATATTCCCGCCTTCGATGGAATCACGGATCCCGCCGCCGCTCATCACACCAAAATCAGCGCCGGTGCGCGCGATTTGTGCCGCCAGCACCAGGTGCCCCATATTGGTCTGTACGAAACGGACTTTGCTGCGGTCCCCTTCCAGACGCCCGTTCAGCGTACCGATTTTCACCTCCAGCTGCGCTTTGCCTTTATTCTGGAACGGGGTTAAGAGAGAGAGCATCTGTGGGTTCTCGGGGATTTCCGGGGTGTAGAGTACGCGCTCACTTTTCCCGTCCGGATAGGTCACTTTTTTCTTCAGGTTGACCGGGATGAGCTGATAATGCACCAGTTTCATCTCGCCGTTACGGAACTCAAAGTCGGCACGGCCAACGTATTTACCCCACTCGTGCGCCTGCACAATCCAGATCCCGTTCTGACGGTCTGGTGCGCACGGCGTGCCCGGAACATAATCCACCTGCTTTTTATTCTCCGAGGCCATGCACACCGGATCTTGTGAGTGACCACCCACAATCATTGCCAGCGAGCCCGCAGGGAGGCTGCGCGCCATTTCAACGTCGCCCGGTGCGTTAGAACCATGCTCGCCGTTGTCGTAATGTCCCATATGGGTGGTGGCGATGATCACGTCCGGTTTTTCGTTTTGCTGCAACTCCTGAATCACCAGCTTCGCTTCGTCTGCCGGTTTACGGAATTCGATATCGGTAAAGAACTCAGGGTTGCCAATTTTTGCCGTATCGTCCGTGGTGAGGCCAATCACCGCGATTTTCAGATCCTGACGCTTAAACAGCGCCCACGGTTTAAACAGGCGTTCACCGGTGCTTTTCTGATAGATATTGGCGGAGAGGAATGGGAATTTGGACCATTTTTCCTGCTGGCGCAGCACGCTCAGCGGGTTATCAAACTCATGGTTTCCGACGGCCATTGCATCGTAACCGATTAAATTCATACCGCGAAAATCAGGCTCAGCATCCTGTAAATCGGACTCCGGCACGCCGGTATTGATATCGCCCCCCGATAACAGCAGCACGCTGCCCCCTTCGGCGGCAACCTCTTTACGAATGCCATCCACCAGCGTTTTTTGCGCGGAGAGACCATATTCGCCGTACTCGCTGCGCCAGAAATGGCCGTGGTGATCGTTGGTATGCAGGATCGTAATTTTATACGTTTTGTCTTTTTCATACGCCTGTGCGGGCAGGCTTGCCAGACCCCAGGCGGCGAGCAGCGCCAACGCGACGCCATGCTTCATTAACTTCATCTTCTCTCTCCCTGACCAATAGACAAACGCAAAAATTACAGTGAGTAACAAGAATAGACAAATAAGTTTTCATAATTGCGACTTTCTTCAAATGTCGCTGGCAGGTATGTTAGTTGGATAATAATTACCCCCTGCATTTTTCATCACTAACGACGTGGTATTTATGGCAATCAGTGAATCAACCCAGCCCGTTTCGGGCGCGCCGGCGTCGCCGCCACCCTCGCGCACCTCATTTAAAGTCTTAGGCGCTATTAGCCTCTCCCATCTGCTCAACGACATGATCCAGTCGCTGATCCTGGCGATTTACCCGCTGCTGCAATCCGAGTTTTCATTAACCTTCGTGCAGATCGGGATGATCACCCTGACCTTCCAGCTGGCCTCTTCGCTACTGCAACCGATCGTCGGTTACTGGACGGATAAATATCCGATGCCGTGGTCGCTGCCGATTGGCATGTGCTTCACCCTGAGCGGGCTGGTGCTGCTGGCTATGGCGGGCAGTTTTGAAGCGGTGCTGCTTGCCGCCGCACTGGTGGGAACCGGCTCGTCGGTCTTCCATCCGGAGTCCTCCCGCGTGGCACGTATGGCCTCCGGCGGGCGCCACGGGCTGGCGCAATCACTCTTCCAGGTGGGCGGTAATTTTGGCAGTTCCCTCGGCCCGCTGCTGGCGGCAGTGATCATCGCCCCCTACGGCAAGGGTAACGTCGCCTGGTTTGTGCTGGCCGCCCTGCTGGCGATCGTTGTGCTCGCCCAGATCAGCCGCTGGTATGCCGCACAGCACCGCGTAAACAAAGGCAAACCAAAAGTGAAGGTTATCAATCCCCTTCCACGCAATAAGGTTATCCTGGCCGTGTCCGTGCTGCTGGTGCTGATTTTCTCGAAATATTTCTATATGGCGAGCATCAGCAGCTATTACACCTTTTACCTGATGCAAAAATTCGGATTATCGGTACAAAACGCGCAGTTCCACCTGTTTGCTTTCCTGTTTGCCGTCGCAGCAGGGACGGTGATTGGCGGGCCAGTCGGGGATAAAATTGGCCGTAAATATGTTATTTGGGGCTCTATCCTTGGCGTTGCCCCCTTTACCCTTATTTTGCCTTACGCCAGCCTTGAATGGACGGGCATTTTAACGGTGATTATTGGTTTTATTCTGGCTTCGGCGTTCTCGGCTATCCTGGTGTATGCGCAGGAGTTGTTACCGGGGCGTATTGGTATGGTTTCCGGGCTCTTCTTTGGTTTCGCCTTCGGCATGGGCGGCCTTGGTGCAGCCGTGTTAGGCATGGTTGCCGACCACACCAGTATCTTCCTGGTTTATAAAATCTGCGCTTTCCTGCCACTTCTGGGGATGTTGACCATATTCCTGCCTGATAATCGCCATAAAGCGTAATTTCATGGCTGCCAAAGTGAAACTTTGGCAGCCTGATGCCCTCATGGCATAAGGCTTTCCTGTTCATCCCTTCTCTGAATTTATCAAAACCTGCCTTTTCTGAGGCATATTGCCGTTTTATTCAAACTTCAACAATTATTCATAAACACAAGGGTAAAAATTGTCATAAACTATTACTCGGTTTTTGGTTTTCACCAAAATGGAACACCCACAACGAAAGGAGACGGAATGCACCACGCCACACCGCTTATCACCACCATTGTTGGTGGACTTGTGCTCGCTTTTATTCTCGGCATGATTGCCAATAAACTGCGTATTTCCCCTCTTGTGGGCTATCTGTTAGCCGGGGTACTGGCGGGACCGTTTACGCCTGGCTTCGTTGCGGATACCAAACTGGCACCTGAACTGGCGGAACTGGGCGTGATTCTGCTGATGTTTGGCGTGGGGCTGCATTTTTCCCTGAAGGACCTGATGGCGGTAAAGTCTATCGCCATACCGGGAGCGATCGCCCAGATAGGGGTGGCAACGCTGCTGGGCATGGCGCTTTCGGCCGTACTGGGCTGGTCGTTAATGACCGGCATCGTATTTGGGCTGTGTCTCTCAACCGCCAGTACCGTGGTGCTGCTGCGCGCGCTTGAAGAGAGGCAGTTGATAGACAGCCAGCGCGGACAAATCGCAATCGGCTGGCTGATTGTTGAAGATCTGGTGATGGTGCTGACGCTGGTCCTGCTGCCTGCCGTCGCCGGAATGATGGAAAAAGACACCCTCGGCTTTGCCTCGCTGGCGCTGGATATGAGCATCACCATCGGAAAAGTGGTGGCGTTTATCGCCATCATGATGCTGGTAGGCCGCCGTCTGGTGCCGTGGATCATGTCGCGCAGCGCGGCCACCGGCTCGCGTGAACTGTTCACCCTTTCCGTCCTTGCGCTGGCGCTGGGGATTGCCTTTGGTGCGGTGGAGCTCTTTGACGTCTCCTTTGCCCTTGGCGCGTTCTTCGCCGGGATGGTGCTGAACGAATCCGAACTGAGCCACCGAGCGGCACATGACACCCTCCCCCTGCGTGATGCCTTCGCGGTGCTGTTCTTTGTCTCCGTCGGGATGCTGTTTGATCCGATGATTCTGGTTCAGCAGCCGCTGGCCGTACTGGGAACGCTGGCGATTATCATCTTTGGTAAGTCGGTCGCCGCCTTTTTCCTGGTGCGAATGTTCGGCCACTCGCCGCGTACCGCTCTTACCATCGCCGCAAGCCTGGCACAGATTGGTGAGTTCGCCTTTATTCTGGCGGGTCTGGGGATGGCGCTGAACCTGCTGCCGCAGGCCGGGCAGAACCTGGTGCTGGCGGGAGCGATCCTCTCGATTATGCTGAACCCCGTGCTGTTCGCCCTGCTGGAAAAATATCTCGATAAAACGGAAACCCTTGAAGAGCAGACGCTCGAAGAGGCCATTGAAGAAGAGAAGCAGATCCCGGTGGATATTTGCAACCACGCCCTGCTGGTCGGCTTTGGCCGCGTGGGAAGCCTGCTCGGCGAGAAGCTGATGGCGCAGGGGATCCCGCTGGTGGTGATTGAAACCTCGCGTACCCGCGTCGATGAGTTGCGCGAGCGCGGTATCCGCGCGGTGCTGGGCAATGCGGCGAACGAAGAAATTATGAACCTGGCGCATCTGGACTGCGCCCGCTGGCTGCTGCTGACCATTCCAAACGGCTACGAAGCGGGTGAGATTGTGGCCACTGCACGTGAGAAATGCCCAACGATTGAGATCATTGCCCGCGCCCATTACGACGACGAGGTGGATTACATCACCGAACGGGGTGCGAATCAGGTGGTGATGGGTGAGCGCGAAATTGCGAATACGATGCTGGCGCTGCTGGCGAAGCCGCCGGTTGAAGAGGCTGTGACGAGGTAATTTTCGTGCGGCCTGATGCCCTCATGCGGCCTGATGCCCTCACCCTGGCCCTCTCCCACCGGGAGAGGGAATAAACACTAAAAACGGCAACATACGTTGCCGTTTTGCTTTTACCTGTCCCAGTACGCCTCTTCGAGGCTGTCTTCCCTTTCCGGCAGGCCACGTGTTAAGCGCGGGGAGTGCTGGTTCAGCACCTGATAACTGACGCGGTTCGCGTATTTACACACCTGCGCCAGCGACGAATAGGTGAGCCAGCTGAACTTATGTTTGCTGGAATTCGGCACGTTGGTTTTGTGGTAGGCATTGGCGGTGATGTCATGCAGCAGCGCCGCCAGCGCACCGTCGCCCGCACCGTTGGTGTTCATGATCTTCTCCGGGCCGCCCATGTACGGGGCGATGTGCGAGTAGATCCGCAGCGGATTAACACAGTCTTTATAACGCATGCCACGGCTGAACTCATACTGGTTGAACTCGGCGATGGCGCCAGGCAGCAGCGGATGCTGGGTTTTGCGTTTGCTCTCTTCTTCCGTGAAGCCTGCCATATACAGCCCTACCGGTCCGGCGGTGCAGAGCACCAGATCCACCCAGTCCAGCGCTTTATCGGAGGCCAGCAGCGGATCGCTCTCGCCGGTGAGGGCCTCAGCCTCTTCTTCGTTCATCGCCAGAATCGAGACATGCTCTTTCAGGAAGGCCTGCCACCACTCCGGGTTGTCGGCAATCACAAATTTCGTTCCCAGCGTCAGGACCACCGGCACATCGTACTTTTTCGCGTACTCAATCGCCTTCATGGTGGCTTCCGGCATCGGCTCGCCCGGCTTGCAGCGCACCAGGTAGGAGGTGAGCACCAGCGCCGACGCGCCCGCAATCACCTCTTCGGGAATACTCTCGGCACGCAGCTTGTTCATGTGGCCAGGGCTGATGGCAAAGGTACGCTCGCCGGATTCACCGATCAGCGTAAAGCAGCGGCCAATGGGACCGTCGACACCCTGCAGATAGTTAAGATCGGTACGGCTGGAGGTGTTGCACAGGTAACGGTAGGCGTAGCCACCAATTTCGATGTTGCTGCACATCACGCCGAGCAGCACTGAGCGGTCGTCTGCCAGAACGGAGTAGTTGTGCATGGTATTGCCGATGGTGCCACCGGCAAACTGATGGGTGATCAGGTTGTCACGCACCAGCTCCTGATAGAGCGCCTCAGCAACGTCGTCTTCAATTACCAGCGAGTGGCCGGCGCTCAGACCGTAACGGGCGACAAACGCATCATCCACTTTCGCTTCAATGTCCACCAGCGTCTGATCGATACCGACGACCCATGCCGCGCTGGTTTCATTTTCTGGCTGGATTTGCTGCAGGAGCGGATCGCGGGCATCAACAGGGAAGTAGTGTTTGGATTTGCGTTTACCGGGAAATTTCATGGTCTGAACTGTGCATAGAATATGGGCCGGGAATGGTAGCACAAACCCGGCCCAGAGTGCGATCAGCGGCTGTTGGTCACCAGCGAGACCATCATGTCGATATGTTCCGGAGCGTCGTTAAGTGCCGGAATGTACTCGTACTTCTCACCGCCAGCCTCAAGGAAAAACTCCCGGTTTTGCACCGCGATCTCCTCCAGCGTTTCCAGGCAATCGGCCGAAAAGCCCGGGGACATTACCTGAATATGCTTCACGCCTTTCTCGCCGAGCATTTTGAGGGTTTCGTCCGTATACGGTGTCAACCACGGCTCGCGACCAAAGCGCGACTGGAAAGTCATCATCACCTTCTCCGGCGGCAGGCCGAGCGCGGACACCAGCTCACGCGTGGTATCGCGACAGCGCTGCGGATAATCATCCCCTTCGTTAGCGAAACGCTGCGGAATGCCGTGATAGGACAACAGCAGCAGATCCGGCTCGCCGTGTTTTTCAAACGACGCGCGGGCACTGCTGGCAAGCGCTTTGATATAGAGTTCGTTATCGGCGTAGTCGCGTATAAAGGTCACGCCCGGAATGCGGCGGCGGGTCGCCAGAATGCGGGCCAGTTCGTCCCACACCGCAGCGACTGTCGAGCAGGAGTACTGCGGGTAGAGTGCCAGCACCACAATGTGCTCAACCCCCTGCGCCAGCAGCGCGTCGACCGCACTTTCCAGAGACGGTTTGCCATAGCTCATGCCGAGCGCGACAGGCATATCCGGCAGGCGGGCAGCCAGCGCTTTCTCCTGACGACGGCTGTAGACCATCAGCGGCGAGCCCTCTTCCATCCAGACAGACTGATAGAGTTTGGCGACGCGCGGTGAACGAATGGGCAGAATCACGCCACGCAGTAATGGCCACCACAGCAGTCTTGGGGTATCCACAACGCGCGTGTCGCTTAAAAATTGTCGCAGATAGCGTTTTACCGCTTCTGGCGTAGGTGCTTCTGGGGTGCCCAGATTGGCAAGCAGGATGCCGGTTTTCGCCTGACTCATTCACGCCTCTTAACCATTTGAATGGTTGTCAATTGTAGCGGAAATGCGTTTAAACGGAACCCATTGCTGTAATAGGTAAGATGAGAAATATTCTCACCCGGGGCCCCGGGTGAGAGCAGTGCGATTAGCCGAGGATTTTTTCCAGCTCTGCACGAACGTCAGCCACGGCTTTGGTGCCGTCAACTTTCGCGTATTTGGTGTTACCCGCCTGCGCTTCTTTGGTGTAGTAGCCGATCAGCGGCGCAGTCATCTGATGGTATTCCACCAGGCGCTTACGCACGGTCTCTTCCTGATCGTCTTTACGGGTGGTCAGCTCTTCGCCGGTTACGTCGTCTTTACCTTCAACCTTAGGTGGGTTGAATTTAATGTGGTAAACGCGGCCAGAAGCAGCGTGCACACGGCGACCAACGATACGATCAACGATCAGCTCGTCTGGTACGTCGAACTCCAGCACGTAGTCTACGTTGATGCCCGCTTCTTTCATGGCGTCAGCCTGAGGAATGGTGCGTGGGAAGCCGTCCAGCAGGAAACCGTTACGGCAGTCTTCCTGAGCAATGCGCTCTTTGACCAGAGCGATAACCAGCTCGTCGGTCACCAGTTTGCCTGCGTCCATGATGTCTTTCGCTTGTTTACCCAGCTCAGAGCCAGATTTAACAGCGGCGCGCAGCATATCACCGGTGGAGATTTGCGGAATACCGTATTTCTCCATGATGAACTGAGCCTGAGTTCCTTTACCCGCGCCCGGAGCGCCAAGCAGAATAATACGCATTGCGAAAATCCCCTCAAAAGTCGATTCAATTTTTCAAAAGCGCTAAACAATACCACCAGAACGGATGCGGCTCAAGGAAGGCGGGAAGGCTGAAACGGTTAATGGGGGGAGATTATTTGGGGGAGTGCGGTCTGGTGCCCTCACCCCGGCCCTCTCCCACGGGGAGAGGGAGAAGACCAGGGGAGGCGTGGTCAATTACGCCAGCAGCAGCGCATTCACACGTTTAATGAAGAGGTTAGGATCTTCCAGCGTGCCGCGCTCGGCCAGCAGAGACTGATCCAGCAGCAGTTCGACCCACTCAGCGAAGCGGGTTTCGTCCTGGGTATCCGCCGCGCGTTTCACCAGCGGGTGATCCGGGTTCAGCTCGAAGATATATTTCACTTCTGGCATCGCCTGACCTGCCGCGGCGAACAGTTTCGCCATCTGGGTACCCATTTCGTCCGCATCGGTAGTCACAATCGCCGGCGTATCGGTCAGACGGTGGGTGAAGCGCACCTCTTTCACACGATCGCCCAGCAGGGTTTTCACGCGCTCGACGAACGGCTCCAGCGCCTTCTCGGCTTCTTTCGCGCTTTCATCCACTTCATCCGCCAGCTTGTCGATGGATTCATCGGCTTTGGCAACAGACTGGAATGGCTTACCGTCGAACTCGGTCAGGTAGTTCATCATCCACTCGTCGATGCGGTCAGAAAGCAGCAGCACTTCGATGCCTTTCTTACGCAGCAGCTCCAGGTGTGGGCTGCTCTTCGCCGCGGCGTAGCTGTCGGCGGTGATGTAGTAGATCTTCTCCTGCCCTTCTTTCATGCGGGAAACGTACTCTTCCAGCGACACGGTCTGCGCGGAGGAGTCAGTGTGCGTAGAGGCAAAGCGCAGCAGTTTGGCGATCGCTTCTACGTTCGCGGTGTCTTCCGCCGGGCCTTCTTTCAGTACCAGGCCAAACTGCTTCCAGAAGGTCTGGTATTTTTCCGCGTCGTCTTTCGCCAGTTTTTCCAGCATCTGCAGCGTACGTTTGGTCAGCGCGTTACGCAGGTTGCGGGTCACGGTGCTGTCCTGCAGAATTTCACGGGAGACGTTCAGCGGCAGATCGTTGGAATCTATCAGGCCACGGACAAAGCGCAGGTAGTTCGGCATGAACTGCTCGGCGTCGTCCATGATGAAGACACGCTGAACGTAAAGCTTCAGACCGTGCTTGTGATCGCGGTTCCACATATCCCACGGCGCCTGCGACGGGATATACAGCAGGCTGGTGTACTCCTGCTTACCTTCCACACGGTTATGGCTCCAGGTCAGCGGATCGGTAAAGTCATGGGCGATGTGTTTGTAGAACTCGTTGTATTCGTCGTCCTTGATTTCAGCCTTATTGCGCGTCCACAGGGCCTGCGCCTTGTTGATTTTCTCCCAGGAGACCACGGTTTCACCGTCTTTCTCTTCCTGTTTTTCAATCTCAACCGGCAGGGCAATGTGGTCGGAATATTTGCTGATGATGGAGCGCACGCGCCAGTCGTTCAGGAAATCGTCTTCGCCTTCGCGCAGGTGCAGGGTGATTTCGGTGCCGCGATCCGCTTTGGTGATGTCATCAACGGTGTATTCACCTTCACCTTTGGATTCCCAGAACACGCCGTTTTCCGCGCTGTCACCCGCCGCACGTGTACGCACGGTCACTTTGTCCGCCACGATAAACGCCGAATAGAAGCCCACACCGAACTGGCCGATCAGCTGGCTGTCTTTCGCCTGGTCAGAGCCCATTGATTCCAGGAACGCTTTGGTCCCGGATTTGGCGATAGTCCCGAGGTGGTCGATCACCTCGTCGCGGTTCATGCCGATGCCGTTATCGGCTATGGTCAGGGTACGGTTCTCTTTATTGAAAGAGACGCGCACGCGCAGCTCGCCGTCGCCTTCATACAGATCCGGGTTAGACAGCGCGCGGAAGCGCAGCTTGTCCGCCGCATCGGAGGCGTTGGAAATCAGCTCACGCAGGAAGATTTCTTTGTTGGAATACAGGGAATGGATCATCAGGTGCAGAAGCTGTTTTACTTCTGACTGGAAACCACGGGTTTCTTGTCCTTTCATCTAAGTCGACCTCAACAATGCCATTTAATGGGGTTGTAAAACGTTGAGGGAGAAATGGGGATAAGCAGGGAAATTTTCAAGCGGAGGCTGCGAATGCCGCCTCCGTTTGGTCAGAAAATAATCTTGTGACGTCCGGCCAGAGAGTGCGATAGCGTGGTGCCGTCAACCATCTCCAGCTCGCCGCCAACCGGCACGCCGTGAGCGATACGGCTGGCGTCAACACCGTACTGCGCGCACAGCTCGGCGATGTAGTTGGCGGTTGCCTCCCCTTCCACCGTGGGGTTGGTGGCGAGGATCACCTCTTTGATGGTCTCGGACTCCAGACGCTGTTCAAGGCGATCAAGACCGATATCATCCGGGCCAATACCGTCCAGCGGGGAGAGATGCCCCATCAGTACGAAATAGCGGCCAGAGAACTGCCCGGTTTGTTCGATGGCATAGATGTCCGCCGGACTCTCCACCACGCAAATCTGACCGTTCTCCTGACGACGCGGATTCGAGCAAATATTACAGACGTCCTGCTCGGTAAAAGTACGGCAATCCGCACAGTGACCAATCTCTGACATGGCGCGGGTCAGAGCCTGCGCCAGGCGCATCCCGCCGCTGCGGTCGCGCTGCAATAGCGTAAACGCCATACGCTGCGCCGACTTCGGGCCTACGCCCGGCAGGCAGCGCAACGCTTCCATTAACTGCGTGAGCAGCGGACTGGTTTGCATCAGAACGGCATCTTGAAGCCCGGCGGCAGTTGCATACCGCTGGATACAGAGGCCATTTTCTCTTTCTGGGTTTCGTCGATACGGCGAGCGGCATCGTTGAACGCGGCTGCAACCAGATCTTCCAGCATTTCTTTGTCGTCTTCGAGCAGGCTTGGATCGATTTCAACGCGGCGGCAGTTATGCGCACCGTTGATGGTCACCTTGACCAGACCGGCACCGGATTCACCCGTGACTTCCAGCTGAGCGATCTCTTCCTGCATCTTCTGCATTTTTTCCTGCATCTGCTGAGCCTGCTTCATCAGGCCACCCAGACCGCCTTTTCCACCAAACATAGGCTTCTCTCTCTTTCACGTTTAACGATGACAACCGTAAGTCAGACTCACGATCAAATAGGGCGAATACTCTCTTCATCCAGATCGGCGTCGAAGAACCGGCGCAGGGTCTGGATGTTGTTATCCGCAATAATCGACTCACGCGCCTGCGCGAGTTTCTCTTCATAAATGGCCTGGCGCCACTCCAGTGGCGTTCGCACCGCCGGATTATCATCTTCAATGATAGTCAATTCAACCGGTGCACCCTGCAATGTGGCCAGCGCCTCGGCCAGCGCTTTTTGTGCGCTGGGGGAGTTCAGGTGCCGTTGACCGGGACGCAGATGCAGACGCACCTGATTACCGTCCTGCTCTTTCCAGGCATTCAGCGCGACCTGCTCAACCAGCTTAGGCAGTTGCAGTTTACTGACCTCAGCGGCCCAGGCGTCACGCGCGATAGACTCTTCCGCGAGCTTCGCGGAAAGCTCCGGTGTTTTTTCATGCTCCAGCGCTTTCTTCAGCGCTTTTGGCGTGGCAACCTCTTTCTTCACCTCTTCGACGATGGTCGTCGACTTCCAGCGGTAAGCCTCTTCTTTCACCGGGGCTTTTTGCTCGAGCGCGGACGGTGCCGGGCGCGCCTGTACGCGCTCCGTTACCGAGGCCAGTCGTTCAAGCGCGGCGTTGTTTACCGGCCGCGCTCTTCCTGGCGCTGCCGGTTCACTCTTTTTTGGTTTGGTTGCTCCCTGCGCTCGCTGCAACTGGCTGCGGGCGGCAAGCACCGAACTGGTGGCATCCGACAGCGGTACATTTTGCGGCGGCGCTGCCGGCTGTGCTGGCACCTGCTGCGGCGACATCACTGCCGTCGGGGCGGTCGGGGCGAATGATTGCCGGGGCACTTCAGGCTCTGGCAGCGGCATACGCGGGTGGAACGCCAGCGCACGCAGCAGCGTCATTTCAACGCCCATTCTAGGATCCGGCGCAAACGGCAGCTCTTTACGGCCAATCAGCAAGGTCTGGTAATAAAGCTGTACGTCAGCAGGCGGCACGGTTCGCGCAAGTTCACGCATCCGCTGTTCAATGGCCGCCATATCCGCCCCCATCGCTGACGGAGAGAGCTGAAGCATCGCTACACGGTGCAGCAGGCTAAGCATCTCGACCAGCAGGGCTTCCCACTCGACGCCACGGGCTGCAGCGGCATTCACCAGCGACATGACGCGCTCACCGTTCGCGGCGATCGTGGCTTCAATCAGGGACAGCGCCTGGTCGTCGTCCAGCGTGCCGAGCATGGTGCTGACCGCCTCCGTCGACAGTTTACCGTCACCGCTGGCAATGGCTTGATCCGTCAGGCTGAGCGCATCGCGCAGGCTGCCGTCCGCTGCACGGGCCAGCAGTTGCAGGGCGCGCGGCTCGTGGACAATGTTCTCTTCGTCGAGAATGTGTTCCAGCTGAGTACGGATCTGTTCAACGTCCAGCGCCTTCAGATGGAACTGCAAACAGCGCGACAGAATCGTCACCGGCAGCTTTTGCGGATCGGTGGTCGCCAGCAGGAATTTCACATGCGCAGGCGGCTCTTCCAGCGTTTTCAGCAGGGCGTTGAAGCTGTGACGTGACAGCATGTGCACTTCATCGATCAGATAGACCTTGAAACGGCCACGCGCCGGGGCGTACTGCACGTTATCCAGCAGGTCACGGGTATCTTCAACTTTGGTGCGCGAGGCGGCGTCGATCTCGATCAGATCGACAAAGCGCCCCTGCTCGATCTCACGGCAGTTGTCACACACGCCACACGGCGTGGCGGTGATCCCGGTTTCGCAGTTCAGACCTTTTGCCAGCAAACGGGCAATAGAGGTTTTACCGACGCCGCGGGTACCGGAGAAGAGATAGGCGTGATGGATACGACCTAGCGACAAGCCGTTCGCCAGGGCCGTCAGCACATGTTCCTGACCGACAACGTCGGCAAAGGTTTGTGGTCGCCATTTACGGGCTAACACCTGATAACTCATGGGCAGGCTCTGCAACGCTGGAAGGTGAATTAATGGAGGGGAATGCTATCACAACCTCACCCATTGAGCGAGGTTGTGAGAAACGGGATTAATGACCCGGGAAAGGCACCAGGCTGTAGCTGGTAATACCCTGTTTTTCCAGGCGCTGTTCGCCGCCCAGATCGAACAGATTGATGATGAAGGCCGCGTCGGTCACTTCACCACCCAGGCGACGAATCAGCTTCACGGTCGCTTCGATAGTGCCACCGGTTGCCAGCAGATCGTCCACCACCAGCACTTTGTCGCCAGGCTTAATGGCATCGACGTGGATTTCCAGCTGATCGGTGCCGTATTCCAGCTCATAGCTCTCCGCGATGGTTTCACGCGGCAGTTTGCGCGGCTTACGCACTGGCACAAAACCTACGCCCATTGCCAGCGCCACCGGTGCGCCAAACAGGAAGCCACGGGCTTCGGTACCTACTACTTTGGTGATCCCGGCGTTTTTATAACGCTCTACCAGCAGTTCAATGCTGAGCGCGTACGCTTTCGGGTCTTCCAGCAAGCTGGTGACATCACGGAAAAGAATGCCAGGTTTTGGATAGTCCTGGATGCTTTTGATGCTGTTTTTCAGATATTCAAGCTGCTGTGCAGTTGCGGTCATCGGTTTGTGCCTAAATGAAACAGTGTTACTCACAGCGCGCAAAGAGGCGGTAAAGGTAACAATTGTTTAACCTTTAACCAGGCGCGCCTGTGCTCGAAAACGGTCGAATTTACTGGCTGCGCACAATAATTGCAACAGCCATTATAAGGCTTCAGTGCTTTTGTTGCTTTTCATCAACCACGGGGATCCGCCACATGAAGATAAGCAGGCAGGTCAGGATAACCAGCAGCAGGATCCGCACCCACATCATTTTCACCAGCCATAATGAAATGGCGAAGGTGATGAGGATGACTGCAATCGCACGCGGCTTTGCGCCAGGCGGCATGGCCCGGTGTTTCTGCCAGTGGCGCAGATAGCCGCCAAACCACGAGCGATACAGCAGCCAGTGATGAAAACGCGGGGATGAGCGGGCAAAACACCAGGCTGCCAGCAGAATAAACGGCGTCGTGGGCAAAAGTGGCAAAACCACGCCCAGAGTGCCTAACACTACCGCGAGCCAGCCAATGATGATTAAAATAGTACGCTGCATAATGCGAATCGTTATCAAACTGAACGGCTACTTTACCACTGGAGCGCGCCTTGAAAATAGCCCTGCTTTTAGAGACGCTGCAAAATCAGCTCGTTGCCCTGCGCACGCAGGCGTCACCGTTGATGCAGCATGCGACGCTCAAACCGCGCTTTGACCGGCAGTTATTTCATACGCGAAGTACGCTGATGAAAGACTATCTTGATGAGGCGCAGACCAACCTCGACGAACTGCGACAGGCCGTGAATGACGGTAAACATGAGCAGGTGGCCTGGCTTGCGGAGCATCTCACCAGTCAGATCACCGCCTTGCACCGGGAGATCGCAGCCTGGCCCCTGCGTACCTGGGATAGCGCGTCGCCCGGCCTCGGTAAATGGCAGCGCAAACGGCTGGAGCACCAGGAGTTTGAACGCCGTCTGTTTGAGATGAAGCGCGAGCGGGAAGCACGTCTGAACAACAGTGAAACGCTGGAAGAGCAGCAGTTATTGATGCGCGAAATCGACGCGCTGGATGGACGTCTTGTCCGCTGCCGTCAGGCGCTGGATGAGATCGAACGCGTCATTGAACGCCTGACCCGTTAAAAGGAGCCACACATGTCGCTGGAAAATGCCCCCGATGAGGTCAAACTGGCCGTCGATTTGATTATGCTGCTGGAGAATCATGAGATCCCGGCTGAGACGGTGCTGAAGGCACTGGAGATTGTGCGGCGGGATTTTGAGGGAAAGGTGAAGGCCGGTTGCCCTCACCCTAACCCTCTCCCACCGGGAGAGGGAAAATAGTTCAGGCGGGAGTCGGATCGTCACCCTTAATCTCACGCTTCACTTCCGTATGCTCGTCACCTTTCTCGTTATGCAGGTGAACCTCAAGCTGGTTGAAAGCAATATTGATATTGTTTTCACGGCACAGGCGGTCGATGGAGCGGTTCAGTTCATCCACGGTGTAGCTGCGATCGCGAAGCTCACGCACGTATAAACGCAGCTCGTGATCCAGCGTGCTCGCCCCGAAGGTGGTGAAGAAGACGTCTGGCGCCGGCTCGTGCATAACCTTTGGATGCTCTTTTGCGGCCTTCAGCAATACCTCTTTCACCTTATCCAGATCCGAACCGTAGGCTACGCCGAGGCGGATCACCACACGCGTCGTCGTATCAGAGAGCGACCAGTTGATCAGACGCTCGGTCACGAACGCTTTGTTCGGGATGATCACCTCTTTGCGATCGAAGTCGGTAATAGTGGTCGCACGAATGCGGATCTTGCTGACGGTACCGGAGAAGGTCCCGATGGTCACCGTATCGCCAATTCGTACCGGACGTTCGAACAGGATGATCAGGCCGGAAACGAAGTTACCGAAAATCTCCTGCAGGCCAAAACCGAGACCCACAGAGAGCGCTGCCGCCAGCCACTGCAGTTTGTCCCAAGACACGCCCAGCGAGCCGAAGACCGTCATCGCCCCGACAATAATAATGACGTAGTTGAGGATGGTGGTAATGGCATAGGACGCCCCCTGACGCAGGTTCAGGCGCGACAGCACCAGCACCTCCAGCAGACCCGGCAGGTTTCGAATCAGCGCCCAGGCCACCATCGACGACACCACCGCAAACAGCAGGCTACCCATGGTGACGCTCTTCATCACCGCAGCACCTGCTTCGGTCCCGCTGTACTGCCAGAGGGTGATACTGTCGAGATAGGCAAAGACGGTTATCAAATCAGACCAGATGGCCCAGAACATCACCGCGAACAGGGCAATCATCACCAGCATGGTGATACGCAGCGTCTGCTGGTTAACCTGCTCCAGCGCGATGGTCGGCTCTTCCTGCGGCTCCGCGCCTTCGGCGCCCTCTTTCACCTGATGCTGACGACGCGCAATGGCGCGGCGATAAGCGATACGGCGAGCCGCCACGCTCAGGCCGCGCAGCACGGTCTGGTAGAGCAGGTTCCAGACAATCACCAGATAGACGGTTTCTATCCAGCGGCCGGACAGGCGCAGCGTGGTGTAGAAGTAGCCCGTCGCCGTGAGCACCATCAGCGCCAGCGGAATGATTGCCAGCACCGTGACGGTGGCGAGGCGCAGGTTGTGAGACTCTTTATCACGCCAGCTATCGCGGCACATCGGCCACATCAGGATGGCAATCAGCAGCAGGTTCAGCAGAATGACCAGCTGACCCAGAACGTCATCCATCAGATGCAGCGGAGAAAGCTCGGAAACCACCGACCAGAAGTGCAGCGGCAGGAGCGCCAAGCTGATGCGGACAATCTGACGACGCCAGTGGCTGGTCAGTTGCTGCGGCATATTGAAGTGACGCACCGCCACGCCGTCTTTTTCCAGCACCTTCCAGCACAGACCAAACACCAGCCAGAACAGGGCCAGCTTTTTACTGAAAGCCCACAGCAAATCGCTGACGTTGAGCTGCATGGTGAGCAGGATCAGGCCAACAGCCAGGATGATCAGGCACACCGGCAGCGCGCGAATGAGATCGATCAGAATCGCTTTTGGCGTATGCAGCTGGCTGTCATTTCGCAGTTGCCCCACTTCTGAGGCCAGCTTCGCCTGATAGTTCTTCAGCCATCCCAGACGCCAGCGGATCACGCCCGCAATCAGCAGCAGCGGTAATCCCGCCAGGAAGGCAATCATCACCGCGGGCCAGGCTTTCTCCCAGTTCCCGGTGATTTTCATGCTTTTAATCTGCGTTTTCAGCGTTTCGGGGAAGGATTTAACCCAGTCCCAGTCCATCGGTTTGTTGCTGTTAACCCAGAAAATCTGCTGGGTTAAAATCTCCTGCAGACTTTTAGAAACGCTCACCAGCTGCTGCTGGTTGATCTGCAGGTTAATCGCCATCATCAGCTGGTTACCAAGCTGTTTATTGAGCTGGTCAAGCAGCTCGCGGCGCATATCCACCACCTGCAACAGTGCGTCGTGCACTTCCGGGTTCACTTCACTGGAGTGGCCCTCTTCTATTTTGGCGACAAAGGTATCGCTCTGGAAAAGGGCATCGCGCTGCTGGTTGACGTCAAACTGTTCCAGACGTAAATCCGCAATGCGGTTGGTCATGTCCTCGAGCTCGTCGGCAGAGGGCAGCGTCTGTTGTTGCTGATAAAGAATGCGTGACAGCAGAAGGCTGCCTTTCAGCACCGCAATTTGCTCTTTGATGTTACGTTCCGCCTGGAGCGCGCGGTCCAGCCAGTTTTTAACTTTAATGTTCTGTTGAACCAGCGAGTTACCGTTCTCGGTCGCCTGAATCAGGCGCTCGCTCAGCTGATGGTTCGCATCGAGCTCCTGCTTCACCAGCGGATTGACCTGGATGCGGGCGGTTTCGTCCGGCGATACCGCCTCCTGGGCGGTTTTTTCCGTCAGCGTCAGGCGCTTGCTGTTCACCGCCTCCTGCAACAGCTGAAGCTGATGTTCCAGACGGTTAATGTTGGCGGTCACGTAATCACGCTGTTTTTGTAGCGTGTCCTGCAGCACCGTATTCCCTTCCAGGCTTTTACGCTGCTGTTCAATTTGCGCATTCAGTAACGACTGCTGAACCAGCAGCAGCGTTTGCTGCGTCGGGCGCAGCGTGCCTTCACCCACCGTGGTGCCGTTCAGGCGGTTACGGATTTGCTGCAGCTGCTGAGACGCGGCGTACATTGCGTTTTGTACGCGCTCGGGCTGAGTCTGCAAAGAGACAAGCTGACTGTTGTAGGTGGCGAGATCCGACTGTGCGGTTTGCAGGTCGTCGAGCAGTTGTGCGACGCGTGACTCCAGCTGACGCAGCGACAGCGTTGCCAGCGTTTTGCGCGTTTCGTCGTCGTTATCCACGTCGCTCAGGGCATTTAGCGAATCCGTTGCTTTACGCATGTTTTCAGGCGCCTGCGCCACCTTCTGACGAAGCTGGGTAGTTTCCGCTTTAACGCGATCGATTTTATCCAGTGATTCCAGCGTTTCCGTCAGATCCTGCTGAACGAGTTTGTCCTGCGGCGTGAGATCTTTTTGTTTATTCAGGGCGTCGAGCTGCGACTGAACATCAGCACGTGATGGAATGTCATTGCCGTTATCGGCGCGGGCCCAGGAAAGCGGTGCCGTTGCGAAGAAAAACAGCGTCGCGAAGAGTAGTGCAAGAACAGGATGTTGCGAGCGATTGGTGTGCAGCATAGTCGTGAGTGATGTCAGAAGATGACCGAAAATAGTCCGGCGTGCAGAATATCACGCTCGCCTGAAGCAGAATAGCGCGAACGTGAGCCTCTGAGATAAATCCTGGAAATGGCTCAGGCAGTGAGCGAAGGCGCGTCGCTGCGCAGCGTCGGGCAGAGCTGTAGCATTTCCAGTAAAATCGCCACGTAGCTGCGGGCTTCCGCTTTTAAGTCAAAGGATTGCGGGGCGAAAAGCCAGTTTTCCATCAGGCCCGAAATGTAGCTGCGCATCAGAATAGCCGCCCGGCGGGTCAGGAGATTGGCCGGTAGCAGTTTAGCCTGCATGCACTGGTTCAGGTTCTGTTCAATGCGGTCATAGCTTTCCAGGCTGAGGCTGCGTTGCGCCTGCTGCACGACAGCCATCTCTCCCACAAACTCACATTTATGGAAAATAATTTCCATCATTAACCGACGGCGCTCTTCAACTACCGTCGCTTCAAGGATATATACTAATATTTCTCTTAATACTGAGAGTGGATCGTCAGGGAATTTTGCCCGATACTCACTCTCGAGATCGCTAATGCTGGACTCTGAAAGCTCCCAGATTTCACTGAACAGATCTGACTTGTCTTTAAAATGCCAGTAAATCGCTCCCCGCGTAACGCCAGCGGCCTGAGCAATCTGTGCCAGCGAGGTTGACGAAACACCTTGCTGAGAAAATAAGCGGATTGCCACATCCAGAATGTGTTGTCGGGTTTCAAGCGCTTGTTGTTTGGTTTTTCGTGCCATAAGTGGGTGAATTTACAGGCGTCAGATTTACATACATTTGTGAATGTATGTACCATAGCATGACGATAATATAAACGCAGCAATGGGTTTTTGGACTCAGGACCATTGATCAATTTGAAATCGGACACTCGAGGTTTACATATGAACAAAAACAGAGGGTTAACGCCTCTGGCGGTCGTTCTGATGCTCTCAGGCAGCTTAGCGCTTACAGGATGTGACGACAAACAGGCTCAACAAGGAGCGCAGCAGATGCCAGAAGTTGGCGTTGTGACGCTCAAATCCGAACCTCTTCAGATCACCACCGAATTGCCTGGCCGCACAAGTGCTTATCGCATTGCAGAAGTTCGTCCTCAGGTGAGCGGCATTATCCTGAAACGTAACTTTACCGAAGGCGGCGATGTGCAAGCCGGTGAGTCTCTGTATCAGATTGATCCCGCAACGTATCAGGCGTCGTATGAAAGCGCGAAAGGCGACCTGGCGAAAGCGGAAGCGGCGGCCAAAATCTCTCAGCTGACGTTGAATCGTTACAAAAAACTGCTCGGTACGCAGTACATCAGCCAACAGGACTACGACACAGCCCTGGCGGATGCACAGCAGGCTAACGCGGCCGTTGTGGCAGCAAAAGCAGCTGTCGAAACCGCGCGCATCAACCTGGCCTATACCAAAGTGACCTCCCCTATCAGCGGTCGTATTGGTAAATCCTCCGTGACGGAAGGGGCACTGGTGCAAAACGGTCAGGCCACAGCGATGGCAACCGTGCAGCAGCTTGATCCGATCTACGTTGACGTGACGCAGTCCAGCAACGATTTCCTGCGACTGAAACAAGAGCTGGCAAACGGCACCCTGAAGCAGGAGAACGGTAAAGCCAAAGTGGAGCTGGTCACTAACGACGGCATCAAATATCCACAGGCGGGTACGCTGGAATTCTCTGATGTGACGGTCGACCAGACCACCGGTTCCATCACCTTACGTGCGATCTTCCCGAACCCTGACCACACCCTGTTGCCAGGTATGTTCGTTCGCGCACGTCTGGAAGAAGGCACTAACCCAACCGCACTTCTGGTTCCACAGCAGGGTGTGACCCGTACGCCACGCGGCGATGCGAGCGCACTGGTTGTTGGCGCTGGTGACAAAGTCGAAATGCGCAATATCACTGCTACGCAGGCGATTGGCGATAAATGGCTGGTGACGGACGGTCTGAAAGATGGCGATCGCGTGATTGTTACTGGTTTGCAAAAAGTTCGTCCTGGCGCGCAGGTTAAAGCACAGGAAGTGAAGTCTGACGATAAACAACAAGCTTCGGCCGCTGGCCAGTCAGAACAAACCAAGTCTTAACTTAAACAGGAGCCGTTAAGACATGCCTAATTTCTTTATCGATCGCCCCATATTCGCATGGGTGATCGCCATTATTATCATGCTGGCCGGGGGACTTGCGATCCTGAAGCTGCCTGTTGCGCAATATCCGACCATTGCGCCACCGGCGGTGACGATCTCCGCAACCTACCCGGGGGCGGATGCGAAAACGGTGCAGGATACCGTTACGCAGGTTATCGAACAGAACATGAACGGTATCGATAACCTGATGTACATGTCCTCAAACAGTGACTCCACCGGTACGGTTCAGATCACCCTGACCTTCGAGTCTGGTACTGATGCTGACATCGCGCAGGTTCAGGTGCAGAACAAACTGCAGCTGGCGATGCCGCTGCTGCCGCAGGAAGTACAACAGCAGGGTGTGAGCGTCGAGAAATCGTCCAGTAGCTTCCTGATGGTTGTTGGCGTTATCAACACCAACGGCACCATGACGCAGGAGGATATTTCCGACTACGTGGGCGCCAACATGAAGGACGCCATCAGCCGTACTTCAGGTGTGGGTGACGTTCAGTTGTTTGGTTCCCAGTACGCGATGCGTATCTGGATGGACCCGAACAAACTGAACAACTTCCAGCTGACGCCGGTTGACGTCATCAACGCCATTAAAGCGCAGAACGCCCAGGTTGCAGCCGGTCAGTTAGGCGGTACGCCGCCGGTGAAAGGCCAGCAGCTTAACGCGTCCATCATCGCGCAAACCCGTCTGACCTCCGCCGATGAATTCAGCAAAATTCTGCTGAAAGTGAATCAGGACGGTTCGCAGGTTCGCCTGCGTGACGTGGCAAAAGTGGAGCTGGGTGGCGAAAACTACGACATCATTGCGAAGTTTAACGGTAAACCGGCTTCCGGTCTGGGTATCAAACTGGCGACCGGTGCTAACGCCCTGGACACCGCAACGGCTATCCGTGCAGAACTGAAGAAGATGGAACCGTTCTTCCCGTCAGGTCTGAAGATCGTTTATCCGTATGACACCACGCCATTCGTTAAAATTTCGATTCACGAAGTGGTTAAAACCCTGGTAGAAGCGATCATCCTGGTCTTCCTGGTGATGTATCTGTTCCTGCAAAACTTCCGCGCGACGCTGATTCCAACCATCGCCGTACCGGTCGTCTTGCTCGGAACCTTCGCCATACTGGCAATATTTGGCTACTCGATAAACACCCTGACGATGTTCGGGATGGTGCTCGCCATCGGCTTGCTGGTGGATGACGCCATCGTGGTGGTAGAAAACGTCGAGCGCGTCATGGCGGAAGAAGGTCTGCCGCCGAAGGAAGCAACCCGTAAATCCATGGGCCAGATCCAGGGCGCGCTGGTCGGTATCGCGATGGTGCTGTCCGCCGTATTTATTCCGATGGCCTTCTTCGGGGGCTCTACCGGTGCGATTTACCGTCAGTTCTCCATCACTATCGTTTCTGCGATGGCGCTGTCGGTGCTGGTGGCGTTGATCCTGACGCCTGCGCTGTGTGCAACCATGCTGAAACCGATTCAGAAAGGCGGTCACGGCGAGCACAAAGGGTTCTTCGGCTGGTTTAACCGCATGTTTGATAAGAGCACGCACCACTATACCGACAGCGTGGGGAACATTCTGCGCAGCACCGGTCGTTATCTGCTGCTCTATATCATCATCGTGGTGGGCATGGCCTATCTGTTCGTTCGTCTGCCAAGCTCGTTCCTGCCAGATGAAGACCAGGGCGTATTCCTGACGATGGCGCAGCTTCCGGCGGGTGCATCGCAAGAACGTACCCAGAAAGTGCTGGATGAAGTGACGGACTACTACCTCACCAAAGAAAAAGCGAACGTTGAATCCGTGTTTGCGGTTAACGGCTTTGGCTTTGCGGGTCGTGGCCAGAACACCGGTATCGCCTTCGTTTCACTGAAAGACTGGTCTGAACGTCCGGGCGAAGAGAACAAGGTTGAAGCGATCACCGGCCGTGCAATGGGCACCTTCTCGCAGATTAAAGATGCGATGGTGTTCGCCTTTAACCTGCCAGCGATCGTTGAACTGGGTACGGCGACCGGTTTCGACTTCCAGCTGATTGACCAGGGCGGTCTGGGCCACGAGAAACTGACTCAGGCGCGTAACCAGCTGTTTGGCGAAGTGGCTAAACACCCTGACCTGCTGGTCGGCGTGCGTCCTAACGGCCTGGAAGATACGCCGCAGTACAAGATCGACATCGACCAGGAGAAAGCACAGGCGCTGGGTGTATCCATCAGCGACATCAATACTACACTGGGCGCAGCCTGGGGCGGTAGCTACGTTAACGACTTCATCGACCGCGGTCGTGTGAAGAAAGTGTACGTGATGTCTGAAGCGCAATACCGTATGTTGCCGAACGATATCAACAACTGGTACGTTCGCGGCAGCGATGGCCAGATGGTGCCGTTCTCAGCCTTCTCGACGTCGCGCTGGGAATACGGTTCACCGCGTCTGGAACGTTATAACGGGCTGCCATCCATGGAAATTCTGGGTCAGGCCGCGCCGGGTCGAAGCACCGGTGAAGCCATGAACCTGATGGAAGAGTTAGCCAGCAAGCTGCCTGCGGGTATTGGCTATGACTGGACCGGTATGTCCTATCAGGAACGTCTGTCCGGTAACCAGGCCCCTGCCCTGTACGCCATTTCACTGATTGTGGTGTTCCTGTGTCTGGCGGCACTGTATGAGAGCTGGTCAATTCCGTTCTCCGTTATGCTGGTGGTGCCATTGGGGGTTATCGGTGCGCTGCTGGCCGCAACGTTCCGTGGGCTGACCAACGACGTGTACTTCCAGGTAGGCCTGCTGACAACCATTGGCTTGTCGGCGAAGAACGCGATACTTATCGTCGAATTCGCCAAAGATCTGATGGAGAAAGAAGGTAAAGGCCTGATAGAAGCCACGCTTGAAGCTGTTCGTATGCGTCTGCGCCCTATTCTGATGACCTCACTGGCATTTATCCTCGGGGTACTGCCGCTGGTTATCAGCTCTGGTGCGGGTTCCGGCGCACAGAACGCGGTAGGTACCGGGGTAATGGGCGGTATGATCACCGCGACCGTACTGGCTATCTTCTTCGTACCGGTGTTCTTCGTGGTGGTTCGCCGCCGCTTCAGCCGGAAGAATGAAGATATTGAACACAGTCATTCGGTAGAACCTCACTGATACCGGTTTCACATGATAAAAAGGCCGCATTAGCGGCCTTTTTCATTTCTGAAAAAAAATCATAAAATACGCTTATTGTCGTTTTATTTATTTTATGCCATGTTTAAAAGGCATATCATAATTAGCAGATAACTTAATGGGCGAACTCAGGATTGTTTTAATTCCATTTCGCCGCTTAACTTATTAGGAATATTCCTAATAACAAGTCCATACAAAGAAAATTCCGAATCCGGACTTTTTCCGCGTGTTTACGCTAAATCAATGAAACGTAAGGAAGCGAAAAAAAACCAGCGTTAATTTGGATAAAAGTGTTCATCTTAGGATGTACTATTGCGTAAACGCTCGCAGACTCTGATTTTAATTGTAATTTTTCGTAATAGCGCGGTGAAATCCTGATCAGAGTGGCTTATAGTTAGAGTGAACAGGAGCACAGCACCCGTAGAGCTAAGTAGGTTGTATCCATCCCGACAATGATGTTCGGTGAGTAAGAAATCACTCAGAAGGGGATGCGCTATGGACGAGTACTCGCCAAAAAGGCATGATATCGCGCAGTTGAAATTTCTCTGCGAATCCTTGTACCATGACTGCCTTGCCAATCTTGATGAAAGTAATCATGGCTGGGTGAACGATCCAACATCGGCCATCAATTTGCAATTGAATGAGTTGATAGAGCATATCGCGACCTTCGCACTTAATTATAAAATTAAGTACAATGAAGATAATAAACTGATTGAGCAAATTGACGAATACCTGGATGACACCTTTATGTTGTTCAGCAGCTACGGCATTAACGCGCAGGATTTGCAGAAATGGCGTAAATCTGGAAACCGGCTATTCCGCTGTTTCGTCAACGTGAGCAGAGCTAACCCGGTTAGCCTTTCCTGTTAAAATTATTACAATGACTAAGGTGAATTTATGTCTGATAAACCACTCACAAAAACCGATTATTTGATGCGCTTACGACGTTGTCAGTCAATTGACACACTCGAACGCGTGATTGAAAAAAATAAATACGAGCTTTCTGATAATGAACTGACCGTATTTTATTCAGCCGCTGACCATCGTCTTGCCGAGCTGACCATGAATAAACTGTATGACAAAATCCCACCTTCCGTGTGGAAATTTGTCCGTTAGTTGTTGCAGTGTGTCTGTAGAGGTTCTACGCCACTCTCTTAGTTGTTTATACCTTTCTAATTACGATCCCGGTGTTAAAGCCAGGTCTCCGTGTAAAACGTGATCATTAGCAACAATGTTGTGACTTTAGTCACACGCGCTTTTCGGGAACGTTCCCTTCCTGGCTTATCCCGATTACCCTGCGGTAATCGAACCCAGAGAGGTATCCTATGAGCGTAGAAAAACAGAAAATGATTGCGGGTGAACATTACCGTCCTGGTGATGAAACATTACGGGCCGACCGACTGCGCGCCCGCCATCTGGTTCACCGCTATAACCACTCCGCCCCCGATGAGAAAACAGAACGCCAGAAGATTCTGGCGGAACTGCTAGGGCAAAGTGAAGGGGCTTATATTGAGCCAGCTTTCCGTTGTGACTATGGCTATAACATTTTCCTGGGCAAAGAATTTTACGCTAACTTCGACTGCGTGATGCTCGATGTCTGCCCTATTCATATTGGTGATAACTGTATGCTCGCGCCAGGCGTGCATATTTATACGGCCACCCACCCGCTGGATGCCGAAGAACGCAACAGCGGAGTGGAATACGGTAAACCCGTGCGCATTGGCAATAATGTCTGGATTGGGGGACGAGCGGTGATTAACCCGGGCGTCACGGTGGGGGATAATGTGGTGATTGCCTCCGGCGCTGTGGTGACAAAAGATGTCCCGGCCAATGCCGTCGTCGGGGGTAATCCGGCGAAAATTATCAAAATGCTGTGAGGGTGTGGGGAGTCAACTGTTATGGTCTTTCAGCACATAACTGTTACTTTTTTCAGTCAAATGGCTCCCCTAAAATAGGCAGATCCCCTGTATTCAACAATCATGAAGGCAAAAAATGACCGAAATACAGCGCCTGCTTACCGCCACCATCGACGATCTCAACATCCGCGAAAAGCGCGATAATCGCCCGCGCTTTAGCATTAGCTTTATTCGCAAACATCCAGGCCTGTTTGTCGCAATGTATGCCGCCTGGCTGGCAACGCTGATTGTCATGCTGAAATCCGAAACGCTGGTGGACTCCGTCTGGCTGCTTGTGGTGCTGTTTGTGGTATTTAACGCGTTTTTCTTTTTTGACGTGCATCCGCGCTATCGTTATGAAGATATCGACGTGCTCGATTTCCGGGTCTGCTACAACGGCGAGTGGTACAACACCCGTTTTGTCCCGCCGGAGCTGATCGACAGCATTCTGCACTCCCCTGCGGTAGAAACCGAACAAAAAGAGAAACTGCAAAAAATGGTCTCAACCAAAGGCCAGCTCTCTTTCTATGATGTCTTTACCCTTTCCCGCCCTGCTGTTGCGTGATGAGTATCTGTATGCGTCGGATAGCCGACGCATACAGTGAAGCGGATGTGTTCCCGTAGCCTAATACCAGACCGCTCTGCCCCTGTTTTGTATCAAGGTAATACCCGCTCAATGCCGCTGGAGCCAGCTGATACGCCCTGGCCTGTTCCACCAGTTGCCTGTCGTCGATTCCGTCAATCGCCACCGTCAGATGCATGCCCCCTTCCCCCGCCAGAATCCGGTGTGGTACATGAAGCTCCGCATTCAGAGCCTCACGCAGCTGCCGGTAGCGTTTACGATAGAGACGACGCATGGCTGCCAAATGGCGGGCATAGTGGCCCTCTTCAATGAACAGCGCCAGGGTACGCTGCTCGGCGCGATGCCCGCCGCGCAATAACGAACCGATGGCCGGGCGTGCCGCTTTCGCCAGCGCCCGGGGGAAAACCATAAACCCCATTCTGAGCGACGGGAATAACGTTTTGCTGAATGTTCCCAGATAAACAACGGGCGCATGGTTAATCATTCCCAGCATCGCCGGTACCGGCTCACCGCTATAACGAAACTCGCTGTCGTAATCATCCTCGATAATCCAGGCGTTATGTTGTCGCGCCACATCCAGTAACGCCAGACGCCGCCGCGCGCTGAGGACACTTCCGTACGGAAACTGATGTGAAGGTGAAGTAAAAATAAGCGAAGGGGACGGCGCATCTGTTCCTTCCCAGCACATGCCCTCTCCATCAACCGGTATTCCCGTTATGGCTAAACACGCTTTCACAAAGGCGCTTTTTGCGCCGGCATAGCCGGGATCTTCCACCCAGGCAACATCGCCCGGCTCACTCAATAGCAGGGTGCAGAGGTTCACACCTTCCAGTGCGCCTTCGGTGATCACAATCTGGCTGGCGTCGCAGTCAATCCCGCGGGAAAGCGCAAGGTGGCGGGCAATGGCCGCCCGCAAAGCAGGTTCCCCGGCGGGATCGCCGTAGCCCAACAGGGCACTTCCCTCCTCCCGCAACACGCGATCGTACAGGCGCCGCCAGAGCGGCAAGGGAAAATAGTTGATGGCCGGTGTCCCCGGCGTAAAGGCCAGAACCGGCGTGCTACGCGGTACAGGGGCAGGCAGTGCGCTAACCCGCCCGGCAAGCGCAACCGCGGGCGCCGGTAAATCCTGCGCGAGCTGACGGGCCGCCAGCGGTGCCACCCGCGTTCCCTGGCGGCTACGCAACAGATACCCTTCGAGCGTGAGCTGTTCCAGTGCCGCATTAACGGTGTTTCGGGAAAGGGAGAGGTGCCCGGCCAGCGTCCTGGAACCAGACAGGCGGCTACCGGACTGTAACCTGCCGGACAATATGTACTCCCGCAATGAAAGATAAAGCGTGCGCTGCAGCGTCTCTTGTCCGCGGTTTTTCAGCGCCGTATTCAGCAAGGTATACAGTTCATCGCCTGGAATATTCATCGCCCCTCCTCGTGGTACCACCAAAACATAGCCTGTTGGTCCTTTTTAAGGAACCACTTCTTCACTAGTCTGGAACTCTTTACAACGTCACGGAGATGAAGATGAATACTTTCAATCAGTTTGGGCAGCCGGTGGGCGAAGCGCTAATCGACTGGCAGCCGCGTCAGCACCCTTCCCGGGTGGTCCTTCAGGGCCGCTACTGCTGGCTTGAGCCGCTGCAGGTGGAGCATGCCGGTGCGCTGTTTGCCGCTTATTCACTCGCCGGGGATACCCGAAGCTGGACATGGCTTCTGCGTGAACCCGATGCCACGGCAGGTGAGTTTGCCGCATGGGTGGCAAGCGTGAGTGAATTATCAGACCCGATACACTTTACCGTCTTCGATAATC
This sequence comes from Enterobacter sp. T1-1, assembly GCF_000710795.1. Classification (NCBI taxonomy): domain Bacteria; kingdom Pseudomonadati; phylum Pseudomonadota; class Gammaproteobacteria; order Enterobacterales; family Enterobacteriaceae; genus Enterobacter; species Enterobacter sp. T1-1. The sequence continues at coordinate 103,723 of NZ_JALW01000021.1, forward strand.
AGACCCGCTCCCCGGTGGGAACCCTGGCCCTGATGCGTATCGATCCCAAAAATGGCGTTGTGGAGGTGGGACACGTTCATTTCTCCCCGCTGTTGAGCCGCACGCCGATGTCTACCGAAGCGCAGTTTCTGCTGATGCAATACGTGTTCGATACCCTGGGCTACCGGCGTTATGAGTGGAAGTGCAACAGCCTGAATGAGCCTTCCCGCAAGGCTGCGCTGCGTCTGGGCTTTTTGTTTGAGGGGCGTTTTCGCCAGGCGCTGGTCACCAAAGGCCATAACCGGGATACGGACTGGTTTTCGATTATCGACAAAGAGTGGCCAGCTCTGGCGAGCGCCTTTGAAAGCTGGCTTGCCACCGACAATTTTACTGCCGATGGCAAACAGAAGAGATCCCTGGAAAGCTGGCGTGAAACGGGCGTCTAGCGTCTTTTTTTACGTCCCTGCACCGCTTTAAAGCGCGGGTTTGATTTGCAAATCACATACAGGCGTCCCTTACGTTTGACTATCTGGCAATCCGGGTGACGCTGTTTCGCACTCCGCAACGAGTTAAGTACCTGCATGATCACCCCCGCTTCGCATTAAGAAAGCCGCCAAAACGTTTACGGAAGCGCGCCGCGCTGCCATCCGTCGAGAAGGTTTTCTGTTTGCCGGTATAAAACGGATGCGATTTTGAAGAGACCTCGATGGTGATGTAAGGATAGGTTTCACCGTCGAGTTCAATTTCGCGGTCAGTCTTAATGGTTGAACCAACTTTAAAGTATTCATTGGCGCTGGTGTCATGAAACACCACGGTGCGATAGGCTGGATGGATATTGGGTTTCATCGTGAATCACTCATGTTTTGTTATAACATAACAAAATAATATCCAGGCTCTGCGGTAAAAACAACCCCCGAGAGTGCATCACATTTCCGACGATATTTTTTGATTTCGCTGCTGCGGAACGAAAACCATGACGCTCACGTGCTATAACTATATCATTTCGCGGTAAAAACTTTCTCCTCTGGCAAGCGTCTCAGTGCCCTGGAGTGGGCATATGAGGAAGGACACGGCAGCATGAAAACCCGACATCTGGTCAGCCTGGTGACTGGCATACTGATCTTTTCTGTGCTGATACCGATTTGCCTCAGTATCTGGCTGGCGCATCGCCAGGCGGAAGAAAAATTTGTCGATGCGCTGGACAGCTATGCCTCACGCGTGCTGTTGCGTACGGACAGGGTTGTTGGGCAGGCCAAGGAAGCGCTCACGCAGCTGCAGACCTTTAAAGGCCCTCCGTGTAGCCATTTGCATTTACGGGAAATGCGCCGGATCGCCTTCTCGTGGCTCTATGTTCAGGAAGTGATCTACACCGATAACCTTAAACCGCTGTGCTCGTCGCTGGAACAGGTCAGCAAAGCGACCGCGTTCCCGCCGCCCATGCGCATTACGGAAGATGGCTATAGCGCGTGGCTTACGAGGCCAAATGAACTCGGTTTCAACCGCAACATGGCCGTGCTGGGGCAAGGACATTATCTTGTACTGGTCGATCCCGCCTCGCTGGTGGATGTGATCCCCTTCGCCGATATTTCTATCGATGCCGCCCTGGTAGCGAACGCAACACATCTCGTGTTCTCCAGCAGCAGCAAACTGGATCCGCATATCCGCGACATGATTAAAGATCAGGAGATGGTCAGTGTTGAGTACAACGGTGCAATGTACGTCATGAAGCCCGTACCGGAGCTGGGAATAAACGTTGTTGCATGGGCTGCGCTGAAACCGCTGGCGGAAACCTGGCACCGGCAACTCCTTTTCTGGCTGCCGTTTGGCATGCTGATAAGCCTGCTTGCCGCCCTGTTTGTTCTGCGGATATTGCGTCGCATCCAGTCACCGCGTAACCGCCTGCTTGATGCCATCAATAACCGTGAATTCGAGGTTTACTACCAGCCTATTGTGGCGCTCTGTAGCGGGAAAATAGTGGGCGCAGAGGCGCTAGCGCGCTGGCCTCAGCCTGACGGGAGTAGCCTGTCGCCTGACAGTTTCGTCCCGCTGGCGGAACAAACGGGGCTTATCTCGCGCCTCACGCATCTGGTGATCGAAAAAGTGTTCGAGGATATGGGCAACTGGCTGCATCTCCATGCCGATCAGCATATCTCCGTCAACCTCGCGCCTGCAGATTTAACCTCCGGCAAGCTGCCGCCGCTCCTGAGCCAGCTACTCAATAAATGGCAAGTCCGCCCGGAACAGATAGCGCTTGAATTAACCGAACGCGGCTTTGCCGATCCCAAAATCAGCGCACCGGCCATCGCCGCTTTTCGCCGTTCGGGCCACGCCATTTACATCGATGATTTTGGCACGGGCTATTCCAGCCTGAGCTATCTGCAGGATCTGGACGTCGACACGCTGAAAATTGATAAGTCGTTCGTGGATGCGCTGGAGTACAAAAACGTAACGCCACACATTATAGAAATGGCGAAATCACTGAAGCTGGCGATGGTTGCTGAGGGCGTGGAAACCGCAGGGCAGCTCGCCTGGCTGCACCGTCACGGCGTGCAATACGGGCAAGGCTGGTACTACAGTAAGGCGCTGCCAAAAGCGGAATTTATGGCATGGGCAGAAAATAACCTTAACGCCCCTTCTACTTCAGATAAGATTTGATCACCTGTAAAACCACGCCAAGATCGGCCTCACGCTGATCTTCCTCAGGCTCTTTGACGACGTGATCGGTTAAATGGCCTTCGATCACCTGCAGCATCATGCCATTCACCGCACCGCGGATCGCGGCCAGCTGCTGTAATACCTCGGCACACTCATGCTCGTCGTTACTGAGCATTTTTTCCAGCGCGGTGCTCTGCCCCTGAATTTTCTTCAGGCGAGTCAATAACATCTTCTTGTGACGAACCGTATGTGACATCTCTGCATCCTTCTTCTTCTGGCGGGTAAAGCATAACACGCCCTACTCCCCCTGAGTATTTTTCTACTGGGGGGTAGTATTCAACTACTGGGGGGGAGTACTATCTGCGCACCTTTTCCAGTGCGGATTTTGTAATGAACGATTTTGCTTCTCTTCTGCAACAGGGCAACGCATGGCTATTCATTCCCAGCGCGATCCTGCTCGGTGCCCTGCATGGTCTTGAGCCGGGCCACTCTAAAACAATGATGGCGGCCTTTATTGTGGCGATCCGCGGCACGCTGAAACAGGCGGTATTGTTGGGGCTGGCGGCCACGCTTTCCCATACCGCGGTGGTCTGGATCATTGCCATGGCGGGATTATGGTTTGGTCGCGGCTGGGATGCGCAAACCTCTGAACCCTGGTTCCAGCTTATCTCTGGGGTATTGATCGTTTTGATCGCGCTGTGGATGGCGTGGCGTACCTGGAAGAAGAATCAGCCGCACGATCATCATCACCATCATGATCATCACCACCATGAACATCAACTGGTTGCAGAGGAGTGGCAAGACGCCCACCAGCGCGCCCATGCGCAGGATATCAATCGTCGTTTTAACGGACAAAACGTCACCACCGGGCAAATTGCGATGTTTGGGCTGACCGGCGGGTTGATCCCCTGCCCGGCGTCAATCACCGTCCTGCTGATCTGCCTGCAGCTCAAGCACTTTGCCCTGGGCGCCACGCTGGTATTTAGCTTCAGTATTGGTCTGGCGTTAACGCTGGTGGCATCGGGCGCGATTGCCGCGTTAAGCCTTAAACATGCGACAAAACGCTGGCCGGGGTTCAGCGAGTTTTCACGCAAAGCACCGTGGTTCTCTGCGGCACTGATTATCCTGGTGGGGGGTTACATGATCCTGCACGGGTTAGGCGGTATCCTGGCCTGAACCAGGCGGCCAACGCGTGGCCGCCACCGAAGGTCAGTTGAGGTTCTGACGCCAGCTAAAGCGATAGCGAAGCTGGCGATTTTGCAGGATAAATTCCGGCGAGACGCTGGGGCTCCAGGAGTCATCTCCACCCACGCCCATATGGAACGCATCAAGATTGAGCCAATACCCCGGCTCGTCACGCAGCAGATGGTGATGGGTTGTCTCACGCAGCTGTTGCTGGCTGTAGCGGCTCACAGAGAAATGGAACTGCCCGTTCAACTGATGCGTCCCCAGCACCAGTTCACGGGTATCGCACCGCAAGCCGTTTTCCGTCGGGAAGATGTACGGCGTATGCATTGCCTGCAGCGGCAACGTCCAGCGCCCCTGCTGTGCTGCCAGCTTTCTGTCCGGGTAGTTTTCATGCGGCCCCAGCCCCAGCCAGTGAACGGCTTCCGGCGGCCGGGCAAGATGCATGCTCAGGCCAATACGCGCAGGCTCCGGAATATCAGACGCAACCTCTACTTCAACCTCACCGTGCAGCACACCCTGATCGTCCACTCGCCAGAATTTACGGCTCAGGAACAGCGCTTTGCCGAGATGTTCCCAGGCATGCAGCGTCCTGACTACCGCCTCGCGGGCATGCTGCTCTCCTTCACAACGCAGCAACCGCGGGGTGATGTCGTACATCCCCGCCGCCTTCCAGCGCTCCACCCATGCATTTGGATCGATACGCGTGGCCTCGCTGACCCCGATATCATTGTCCAGCGGCGCGCGGGTAAAGTTATCCGTCAGCGGCGAGAGCAGCGTTTCAACGCCATTGTTCAGCCACTGCGTCAGGTGTCCTGAGGTACGGTCAACTATCCATCGCTGCTGCTGGTGCGTCAGGGTCAGCATCTCATCGGTTTGCGTCAGTACCGGCGGCACACCCACCGGTGCGGGCGGGGCGATAAACAACGGTGCCGGGAGTGGCCATTGATCCCACGCGCAGCGATGGTTTTCCGGTGACCACGGCGTTGCCTTCAGCTGGTACACCTCGACATTCAGCCAGACCTCGCCCGGCTCTGCCGTCAGCGCGGGCAGGGAGATGTCCAGACGCTGAGTCTCCTGAGGCGCGATGGAGAGCGTAACCTCCCCCTTAGCCAGCACCGTTCCGTCACGGGTCACCGACCATCTGAGCACCTCGTTATCCGTATGACGGAACAGGTAATCGCTTTGCACGTCCACCACCAGCGGAGAAGTGCTTACCCGCGTAAAGGTAAAGAACTGCTGCGCGCGCTGAGCCTCATACAGTGCCGGGTGCGGCGTGCGATCGGGGAATACCAGCCCGTTAAGGCAGAACTGACGGTCATTGGGTGTATCACCAAAATCGCCGCCGTAGGCCCAGAATGGGGTGCCATTTTCATCTTTCTTCGTCAGCGCCTGGTCGACCCAGTCCCAGACAAATCCTCCCTGCAGACGCGGATGGCTACGAAACGCCTGCCAGTATCTGGCGAAGCCGCCAAAGCTGTTGCCCATTGCGTGGGCGTATTCGCAGAGGATCAGCGGTCGGGTTTCATCCGGCAACCCGATCCATTTTTTAATGGACCATTTCGGCACCGCCGGGAACGGCTGATCCTGATCAACACGGGCATACATCGGACAAATGATATCGGTCGCCGCCGTGTTCGCCCCACCGCCTTCATATTGAACCGGGCGCGTCGGATCGGTGGTTTTTAGCCAGCGATACAGCGCGTCGTGATTTGCACCGTGGCCAGACTCATTGCCCAGCGACCAGATGATAATGGACGGATGATTACGATCGCGTTGCACCATGCGGGTCACGCGCTCGCTCATGGCGGGCAGCCAGCGGGGATCGTCAGCGAGACGACTCATCGGCACCATGCCGTGGGTTTCGATATTGGCCTCGTCAACCACATACAGGCCGTAGCGATCGCAAAGCCGGTACCACAGAGGATGGTTCGGGTAGTGCGAGCAGCGCACGGCGTTGAAGTTGTGTTGCTTCATGATTTCGATATCGCGACGCATCGTCGCTTCGTCCATCACCTGGCCGTTTTCCGGGTGATGTTCATGCCGGTTGACCCCGCGGATGAGCAGTGGCTTGCCGTTGAGCTTCAGCAGGCCATTGCTGATTTCAACGCGGCGGAAGCCCACATCACAGGCTTCAATCTCCAGCACCTCACCCTGCGGGTCCAGCAGTGCGATCGTCAGCCGATAAAGCGCTGGGGTCTCAGCACTCCATAAGGCGGGTGACGCAACCGGGATCGCCACCGTCAACCGCTCGGCCCAGTTGCCGCGTTCATCCACAATGGCCGAGCCTGGCTGCCGGGTGGCGCTGGCACAGCGTTCACCGTTGCGCCAGAGCGTTATTGCCACCTCGCACTCCGTAAAGTGAGCGCCCGCCAGGGCGACATCCACCTTCAGCACGGCGCGATCCAGCTCCGCATTGAGGTCGGTGACCACCTGATAATCCGCGATGTACGTCTCCGGCTTATGCAGCAGCGACACATCGCGGAAAATCCCGCTCATGCGCCACATGTCCTGATCTTCCAGATAGCTTCCGTCGCACCAGCGCAAAACCATCACGGCCAGACGGTTCTGGCCAGCACGCAACACGCCCGAGAGATCGAATTCGGCCGGCAGACGGCTGTCCTGGGAATACCCCACCCACTGACCGTTGCACCAGAGATGAAACGCCGAGTTCACGCCATCAAAGATAATGCGGGTTTGCCCGCCCTCGAGCCACGCGTCCTCCACTTCAAATGTGAGCGAGTAACAACCGATCGGATTCTCTGCCGGAACAAAGGGCGGATTGACGGGAATGGGATAGGTGACGTTGGTGTAAACAGGTGTATCAAACCCCTGCATCTGCCAGTTTGACGGCACCGGCATCGCAACGGCATCCGGGCAATCTTCGCCTGTCCATGCCTGCGGAACCTGCTCAGGTGCAGAAAAGAAGCTAAATCGCCACTCCCCATTCAGGGAACGTCGGCTGATGGATGCCGCGTCCTCTCTGGCGGCGTGTTCATTACGCCAGCTGTGGAATGGCGCATGCGCCGCCAGCCGGTTCCACTGGGTGACGCCGGGATTTTCCCAGTCCCGACGGGCCAGAAGTGCGCTGAGAGTCAGCGAGACAGTATTGGACATGTTTTCCTCTTTGCGAAGCGCTCACAATTTTACTCAACATGCCCTGGCAAACTGCCGCGGTAAAGCGTGGGATCGCCGTGTAGCGAGTCAGATCACAAAAGTGTTACTGGCGAGCAAGTTGCTCTGCCAGCAGGGCCAGGCTTCTGAGCTGCTGCGCAAGATCCTCACGATCGGCCTGCTGCGGGGTGCGACGAGCACTGGATTGTCGGCTAATCAACGTGACGGGCAACTGAACCTGCCAGCAGGCTTCATGGCGGGCGGGAGCCAGCAGCCACTCCACACTTTGTTCACCTGCCTCGCGAAATGCCTGACGGATGGTGGTAAGCGGAGGTGAAAACCAGGCGCTGTCGGCGGTATCGTCAAACCCCACTATCGATATCTGGCCCGGGATCGTCACCCCTTTTTCCGCGCAGGCCCGCATCACCCCCAGCGCCATTTGATCGTTAGCCACCAGAATGGCATCCGGTAACGTTGCAGCAGACAACAGCGCATGCCCCTTCTCATAACCGCAGGCTGCGCTCCAGTCGCCGTAGGCCACCGCCGCCGCCTCAAGGCCAGCTTCCGCCAGCGCGGCTTTCCATGCCGCCAGACGGGCACGAGCGGAAACAGAGCTTTCCGGCCCGCTCAGCAATGCAATACGCTGATGCCCGAGCGACAGCAAATGTTCAACGCCCAGACGAGCGCCCTGTTCAGCATTGAACACCAGGCTGTTGACCGCTGCCGACGGAGAGACATCCAGAAACAACACCGGCACGGGCGACGCCAGTGCCTTGAGTTGTTCGGCATGGGGATCGTCAAGCGGCACGTTCACCAGCAGGGCTTCCACGCGCTGCGCCAGCAGCTCCTGAAGCGCGGCCTGGCACTGTTGCGGATGTTCCACCATTGAGATCAGTACGCTCGCCCCCTTTTCTACCGCCCGGGATTTGACCGCAGAGACAATTTGCGAAGGCGCATGCAGCGCCAGATCGGTAGTGATCAGTCCCAGCGTACGGGTGCGCTTGCCCGCCAGCTGCTGCGCGCCACGGTTAGGAACATAGTGCAGCTCCGCCATGGCCTGCTGCACCTTTTCCCGTGTCCGGGCAGAAACATGCTCCGCGTCGTTAATCACACGGGAAACGGTTTGATAAGACACCCCCGCAAGGAGGGCAACATCATAGAGGGTAATGGCTTTCATGCGTTCCGGCTTGGTGTTAACAGAGCCGTCTATTGTGGCACAGCGCGGCCATTAATACCTGTGAGCGCTTCGCAAAATTAAACAACCCGCTCTGGCTGAGGAACGTTATCCGTACGCGGCTTCTGACGGAACCACGGCAAACAGAGCTGGATAAGCGGGCCGATGGTCAGGGCATACAGTACCGTCCCGACGCCAAACGTTCCGCCAAGGACGCAGCCAATCAGCAGAACACTCACTTCAATTGAGGTCCGAACGCTGCGGATTGACCACCCCAGCCGGGCGTGAATGCCGGTCATCAGTCCATCGCGTGGGCCCGCCCCGAACCCGGCACCGATATACATACCGGTTGCTATCGCGTTCAGCACAATGCCCCCAACCAGCAGAGCAATCCGAATGGGGAGAAGATCCAGCTCGGGGATAAGGGCCATCGAGGCATCCGCCGCCAGGCCAATACAGACAACGTTACTGAGCGTTCCCAGCCCAGGCATCTGACGCAGCGGGATCCACAGCAGCAGCACCGCGGCACCGGTCAAAATAATCACCGTACCGATGGTCATCCCCAGCTGTAATCCCACCCCAAGGTGAAACACATCCCACGGGTCAACCCCCAGATCCGAACGAATAAACATCGCGGTTGAAAGCCCGTACAGGCCTAAACCAACGTACAGTTGCAGCAGACGACGTACCATTTTAGCTTCTCCAGTGAACCAGGCTTTCATCTTGTTCGAAAATGGCACTATGATTAATGTCCAGTTTTCAAATAGTGGACTGCATATGTCATCACGCCGTTTCGGAAGTCAGTCGCTGGTTCGCCTTTTGGGCCACTGGCAACAAACCCCGTCCCGAACCCCACTCTGGCGACAGCTGGCCGACGCGTTGCGCCTGCTGATCCTCGACGGCAGGCTGGCGTTGAGCACGCGCCTGCCCGGTGAACGTGAACTGGCCACGGCGTTAGATGTAAGCCGGACGACCATCAGCAGCGCGCTGGCCCATCTGCGAGAAGAAGGGTATCTGGAGAGCCGCCACGGCAGCGGTTCACGCGTGATCCTGCCCGATACCCGTGCCGTACCGACGCTTTCAGCGGCAAGCGCAGCGCTGGATCTCTCGACTGCCGCCCTGAATGCCGGGCCAGAGATCCACCAGGCTTACACCTGGGCGCTCACCGCGATCACCCAGCATCTTACGCTGACCGGTTACGATCAGCTCGGCCTGGCGGCTCTGCGCGACGCCATTGCCGCTCGCTATACCGCACGCGGGCTGCCGACCCGCGCAGACGAAGTGATGGTGGTCAATGGTGCCGTCAGCGGTTTTGCGCTGGTACTGCGGATGATGGCCGGCCCGGGCGATCGCGTCGTGGTCGATCATCCCACCTATCCGCTGGCGATTGCAGCCATCCAGGGGGCATCGTGTCGGCCGGTGGGCGTGTCGCTGCCGGAAAGCGGCTGGGATACGGATGGCTTTGCCGCCACGCTGGCGCAGACAGCACCGCGCCTGGCGTACCTGATGCCGGATTTTCACAATCCAACAGGGCGATGCATGGATATCGCCACCCGTCAGGAAATAACCGACATTGCCGCTCGCACCCGTACCACGCTGGTGGTCGATGAAACGATGGTCGATCTCTGGTTTGAAGCACCGCCCCCGCCGCCGCTGGCGTCGTTTAATTCGCAGGCTACGGTGATCACCCTGGGTTCGGCGGGAAAAAGTTTCTGGGGTGGGCTGCGCCTCGGCTGGATCCGCGCCTCGTCACGCACCATTGCCACACTTGCCCAGACGCGGGATACGCTGGATTTAGGCTCGCCGCTGCTGGAACAGCTGGCCACGCTGTGGCTTATTAACAATAGCGAGACATTTCTGCCTGCGCGCCGGAAAATACTGAAGGAGCGACGCGACCGCTGCGGTGAACTGCTGCGCGAACATTTTCCCCAGTGGCGGTTTCAGGAGGCGGAAGGCGGGCTATCCTACTGGATCGAGCTGCCGGGCATGCTGGCGACACAGCTCGCCGCACGTGCAGAAATGCTGGGGATTAATCTTGGAACCGGCACACGCTTTGGGTTATCGGGTGCGTTTGACCGCTACTTACGCGTGCCCTTCTCGCTCGAGTCGACAGAGCTTGAGCAGGCGTTGCTACGAATCAAACCGGTTTGGCTCGCATTAAATAAAACCGCACCGTCGGTAAAACGCAGTCTTGTTTAATATAAAAGTTTGAAGTGGATCATAAAATAAAAACTGCTGACTGTCATACGGCAGTCAGCAGTTTTCACCATTCAGGAATCAGTGCTGAGGAGGAATAGGAAAACCTTTCAGTGAAATAACAAAACTTTCACCGTCTTTCTTTATTTTTGCGCCGGTATCACACCAGTCAGACGCAATACGAAAGAACTCATCACTTCCTACATTCCAGCCAAGACGGACATGCTTCACGTAGCCTGAACGCAACAGATCGCAGGCTTCTTTGTAGTCACTGGCGGTCGATAGTTGTTGTTTCATTTTCTCTTCTTCAGAAGTTTACGTAGAGCTTTGATTTCTTTAGGAGTAAAAGGCGTTACACTCTCTTCTTCCGTATGCTGATTATCAATATCCTCTTCCGATACTCCCACCTCGTCTGCGGCTTCAAATGCCAGCAGCAGCAACTTCTCTGTGGTCACGCTTAAGTTTTCGTTATTCACTTCCGCATAGTGGCGAAGTCTTTCTTTTAGCGCTTCGTCAATCTTAACGTTTAATACCGCAGTAGCCATGATTGTCACTTCCCTTCGGAATAAGTGCTTTATTTAATACACGATGTTAACAATGTAATCCAGATATATATTTTTAACTTATGACAGAAAAAAGACGCCCAGAAATAAAATGACAGTCTATTATTACAGGTTTATGACAGTAATATTTCAGCGCGATGAAATATATATTACACCACGAATTAAACCCTGTTAATTCTGTGGAATAGCCATGCTGGAAGGAGGTAAAAAACGGGAAGATGTTGCCAGAAGCACAAATGGGTGGGGGCCCTGCCAGCTACATCCCGGCACACACGTCGTCTGCCCTGGCTGCTTCCTTCCGGACCTGACCTGGTGAACAGAGTAGCGTTGCGGGAGAACCAACAGAGCCCCCATTGTGAGCGTTGTTACCCAACGCGCTGGCGCATTATCCCTGTGCTAACGGTCAATTGCAAGCTGCCAGCAACCGGATGGTGGTTTCTTGCGCAAACAGGCACAGCAATCGGCGCAATCTTCGTTTAACATGACACTTCACTCATCCCCACAGGTGTACTGATGGACGAACACGACTCCTTTCCACAGCGAGTGTGGCAAATTGTGGCCTCCATTCCCGAGGGCTACGTGACAACCTATGGTGACGTCGCACGTCTTGCTGGCTCCCCCCGCGCGGCGCGTCAGGTGGGTGGCGTGCTAAAACGGCTTCCTGAAGGCAGTACATTGCCCTGGCATCGGGTTGTGAATCGTCATGGTGCCATCTCGCTCACCGGGCCGGATTTGCAGCGCCAGAGGCAGGCATTACTTTCAGAAGGGATACAGGTGTCCGGGTCAGGGCAGATTGATTTGCAGAAGTATCGCTGGGTGTATTGACCCCCTCCCCCGAAGGAGAGGGGAACACATTACAGCTGAGTCGGTGGGGTAGGTACAGACGGTTGGTTCGTCTGTGGTGCAATCGGCACTTCGGTTTGCTGCACCGGCACCAGGTTCAGGTCGATTTTCGTCCCACCGTTGTTGATGGCTTCCTGAACCGTATCGGTAATAAACACCAGCTTACCGTTGATGGTTACCGCAGCGCTCAGAAGGATACGGGCGTTCGGCTGTACGTCTGCCGGGTTATACGGCAGCACGAAGCTAAACGGTGCCTGCTTACCTTCGGTACGTACAGCACGCTGGGCCACTACTTTCGACGGCGCGTCGGCCAGAGAAGCATCAGACAGCGTGACCGTTAATACCGCATCCGGTGGTAAAGCGACTCGCTGTTTGATCCAGATAGTACCGGAAACATTAGGTTGCTGAATGGATTGCTGTGAGAGTGTATTAATCCCATTTGGATCTGCTGCTGGCACCGGCACCTGGGCGCTCTTACCTGCACAGGCGGACAACGCCACCGCAATAGCTACACCACTTAGCATGGGCACGAGTTTCATTGAAGTCTCCTTATCATCAATGCACCAGCGGGATCGATCCCATCCGATGTCGTTTCAAACACATATCGTATTCAAGTGTGGCACAGATCACTGATTAATGCCTAAATTCTCCCTGATATTCAGATAATTCTACCCGTCGGACCACTTTCATTTCTGCGTTATACTCTGCCTATCTTTCGCCACGGCGTTTATTGAGGACAACTATGAGTCAGGCACTGAACAATCTGCTGACATTACTGAATCTGGAAAAAATTGAGGAAGGACTCTTTCGCGGACAGAGCGAAGATTTGGGCTTGCGTCAGGTCTTCGGTGGGCAGGTCGTCGGACAGGCACTGTACGCTGCCAAGGAGACCGTCCCGGCAGACCGTCTGGTGCACTCCTTTCACAGCTATTTTCTGCGTCCTGGCGATAGCGCAAAACCCATTGTGTACGACGTGGAAGTGCTGCGTGACGGCAACAGCTTTAGCGCGCGCCGTGTGGCAGCCATTCAGAATGGCAAGCCCATCTTTTACATGACCGCCTCTTTCCAGGCACCGGAACCGGGTTATGAGCACCAGAAAACGATGCCAGCGGCACCGTCGCCGGACGATCTCAAATCGGAGACCGATATCGCCCGCGCGCTGGCCCACTTGCTGCCACCGCAGGTCAAAGAGAAATTCCTTTGTGATAAACCTCTGGAGATCCGTCCGGTCGAATTCCATAACCCGATGAAAGGCCATACGGCCGAGCCGAAACGCCAGGTCTGGATCCGCGCCAACGGCACCGTACCAGAGGATTTCCGCGTGCATCAGTATCTGCTGGGCTATGCGTCAGATTTTAACTTCCTGCCGGTTGCACTGCAGCCGCACGGAGTGGGGTTCCTTGAAAAAGGGATGCAGGTTGCGACGATCGATCACTCGATGTGGTTCCATCGTCCATTTAACATGAATGACTGGCTGCTCTACAGCGTGGAAAGCACCTCGGCGTCCAGCGCCCGCGGGTTTGTACGTGGAGAGTTTTATACGCAGGACGGCGTGCTGGTCGCCTCGACGGTGCAGGAAGGGGTGATGCGTAATCGCGGGTGATGATGCCCTCACCCTGGCCCTCTCCCACAGGGCTGAGGGATCCCCAGTAATTTTTTTACCGGAAGCGACGAATGTTGTTTCAGGAAAATGAATGATTTACAGCGACGTCCTGGTCCGGCTGTAAATCGCTGATAGATCGGAAGAGCGTCGTGTAGGGAAAGAGTGTAGATCTCGGTGGTCGCCGTATT